>CAZKJB010000001.1:0-68349 GCA_964552975.1 uncultured Occallatibacter sp.
CTTCCATGGCATGGAAGAGGTCGTCGGTTCGATCCCGACCAGGTCCACCAAGTCCCTCGAATAGCTAGATAAGAACTATTTCCGGTAGTTCGGCTGCCGCTTCAACCTTCCTCCGCACCCAGTCGTTGAACTGTCTCCATCCTTGACGTAGAATTCGGCGGCACTGCACCCTGCTAGCTTCAACTCTTCGGAGTCCTGTCGGCCTTGGGTTTTGTCAGTCAGGATCCAACTTTTAGGATTGCACAAAGAGTGCTGCACTTCTCAAACCAGGTAGCACCATTGATAGTGCAAATGCCAGCCTAATTCCCCGAACGGTGCGGCTCCAAAAAGATCAGGGGAGTCATCAGCGCATCCGATCATTAATTTCTGTGCACGTTCCAACGGCGGAACGTGTGGAAAAGTTTCCAACAACTTCGGCGGCGGGTTGCCTAGTGTCGCAGATCTGTTGCAGTTTATTGTGGAAAATCCGGGCGATATTTGTGGGAACGTGGAAATGTGGGGACGTAATTAGATATGTGATAGTCGGCAATTGCGCGGGTTACGATCGTGCGTTACCCAGAGCGAGTTCTTCATGACCATTGTGCCATTGACACTCGCTCAGTTCTCTCATATCGTCAAGTAACAATTACAAGGTTGCGGGTGTGTTCGTTTTTCGCTTCTCCCGTCACCTTATTGATCTGGCTGCTTTATTTCCCTCGGAGCCGGCTCGATCGGCACACATAAAACGCATTGCAATAGATCGTTGGAACCTGCGAAACACGAAGATCCCTCAAACGGTCGCTGCGAATAGCGCTACAAAGGCCTGATCCCGCATTTACTCCTTCTTTGCAGCTGCGCAGACATTCGTCTGGTGGCAGTTGAGCTTTTCTATCTCAGCCAACAGTGTCCTGCAATTTTCGCATCTCATCTGATGTGGAAGAATATTCGTTTTTCCAGCAGGGCGCACCTTAACCATTTGTTTGGCTAAATGAGACGCTCACGCAATAAAGCGCTCTTCGAAAGAGGCCTTGTGAGATCACTTTTGCTTGTCTTGGCTGTAATTCAGGACCCTAAAGCACGCGCCTTGGTCAAAATGACTCTTGAGGGTTCGGGCCACAGAGTTATCGATGTCGGCGGAAGTGTGCAAGCTAGCGCGCTTCTGAGCAATGGGCTCAGCCCCGATCTCTTGCTGTGTGAAGTTTCCCGGCCCAACTCAGTCGGTACGGCTCAATACGTGGAGTTCTTGACCCACACCTCCGCCAAGAACATTTGCCTCATCACGAAGACGAGCGACCAGGAGTCCCGCCTTGAGGCATCTCGGCTGGGCATCAAGCATTTCCTGAACAAGCCAGTGACACGCGGCGATCTCGAGTCGGTCATCGATTCACTGATTCGTTCCAGAGCGCTCCCTTCCAACGATTGTGCCGTTCCTTCCCTCTTTGGTGAAATTGCCGCATCCTTGGCGGCCGCACCGGAAGAGCGGCTCGGTAGCCCGCAGAATGCGGCTTCCGTGCCATACATTGAAGAGCTCAGCGAGAATACGTTTTTTCTGGCAGCATCTCCCAAAATGCTGGAGATTCACCGCCAGGTGAAGTTGCTCGCTGATATCGACGTGAATGTGCTTATTCTGGGCGAAAGCGGAACCGGCAAAGAAGTCATTGCGCAGCTGATTCACAAGCATTCCCGGCGCTCCAAAGAGAAATTCCTCAAGGTAAACTGCGCAGCGTTGCCAACCGACTTGCTCGAGAGCGAGCTCTTCGGCCACAGGCAGGGCGCTTTCACCGGGGCAATCAACGACAGAGCCGGGAAGTTTGAACAGGCAAATCGCGGCACGCTGCTTCTTGATGAGATCGGTGAAATCGGAGTGCAGATGCAGGCCAAGCTTCTGCATGTGTTGCAGGATGGACAGTTCGCCCGTCTTGGAGCACAGGAAACCACCAAAGTCGATGTGCGGGTTCTCGCGGCCACAAATATCCAAATGGAAGACGCTCTGTTCGAAAAGAAGTTCCGTGAGGATCTTTACTATCGCCTTAGTGTTTTCACTATCAAAGTTCCACCGCTCCGCGAGCGTCGCGAGGAAATTCCCTATCTGATTGAGCAGATTGTCCGCCGCGCGCCGGCTGGGATGAGGAACGGTTTCGGGAGCAGCCTTCCTTCCCGGTTAATGGATGCAGCGCTTCTTTACGATTGGCGGGGAAATTTGAGGGAGCTGCGTAACTTCGTTACTCGAACCATCGTCATGAGAGATCCCGATGCCGCTGCTCAGGAACTTGAAGCCAAAGTGGCTGCATCAGCCACAACGGCTCCCCAGGATCGATCCACCGACGTGCCGCCGCCGTGCGCCGGAATTCGGTCTGCCGTGCGCGACGTGAAAGAACGCACCGAAGTGCAGATGATACAGAATGCCCTCGAATTCTTTGGTTGGAATCGCCGCCGGGCGGCGCAATACCTCAACATTAGCTATCGCGGCCTGCTCTATAAAATCCAGCAGCATAGCCTTCGACCCTGCCAGACAGGGGATCCTCGTCAACCTGCTCAAAACACTACTTCGGCGCGGCAGAATGCCGTATAGCTTATTGGCCCCGAGACAAAAATGAGTAGGTCGACTCTGCCGCCGCCGGATTCAGCCGGCGGAATCTCTGAGTGCCCCAAACGCCGTGAAATAAGAGCGAGTCCGGTGCTTTTCGCTACGTGTCACAGCCAGCGAATTTGCATGAGTCTGCAATCGATTGGTAAGAAGTATGCAAAGTTTTGCATACTTCCGCAGGGCATAGATAGAGCGGCCATGATCCAACGTCGAAAATTGGACTTAACGGCAATAGATTCAGCAATAAAGACAGTCGTCGGACTTTCACATTGAGGCCCCTTATTGGCCTCGCACGTGCTGCAGGTTCAAGCAGAACTTTCTTGCTTTGTCATCGGATTATGTCTTCAGAATTAAAACAGAGTTATCAAATCGACCCGGCGGATTTACCAGCTGAAGCAGTCATTTTTGGCTGCACGGCCGCTATGCGTGAAATCCGCAATACGATCGATTGCGTTCTCTCGAGCGACCTTCCCGTGCTCATTCAAGGCGAGACCGGAACTGGCAAAGAAGTAGTCGCAAGATTCTTGCACTCTCGCTCAAATCGGCGCGATGCGCCGTTTGTGAGGTTGAACTGCGCTGCCGTGCCGGCTGGCCTGCTCGAAAGCGAGCTCTTCGGCCGTGAAAAGGGCGCGTATGCCGGCGCCAACGACGACCGGCAAGGGCTGGTTGAGGTTGCCGATGGCGGCACTCTCTTTCTCGATGAGATTGCTGACCTCCCTTGGGACCTGCAGGGCAGGCTGTTGCAGTTGTTGCAAGACGCTACGTATGTTCGAGTTGGGGGAAGTCAGGAAAGGCGCGGGAACGTACGAATCATCTGCGCCACAAATATTCACCTCAGAGGAGCGGTAGAAGCGGGCGCATTTCGCCAGGATCTCTTCTGTCGCATCGACATTGTCTCTCTGCGATTATCCGCACTGCGCGATCGAAAAAACGATATCCCACAGCTTTGCGATTACTTCCTGAGGAAATTGGCCCGTCAATTTGGCAGAAACGCGCCCCAGCTCAACCCTGCTACCTTGCAGCTACTCAAGCAATGGGACTGGCCCGGCAACCTTCGCGAATTGGAGAATTGGGTCGCGCGCGTCATCATCCTTGGCGACGAAGCGGCTCTTGGGAGCGAGTTCAGGCGCCAGGCAGCGGCCTCCAACCTACTGGAGTATCAGGAGCCGCGCTTCGGCGCGTTCAAGGGGTTCCCCCGCAGGAGCTCCTCGGAGGTCACTGCCGCTGGAATCCTGAAGGTTCTGCGGGCAAATCATTGGAATCGCAGAAAAGCAGCCGAAGAGCTGAACATGAGCTATCGTTCGTTGCTGCATAGATTGCGCGAAGTCGGCCCGCCTCCACGGCGTAGGACTCACCGTGGGCTCCCGCCGTTACACGATTAAAACCGGAGCGCGAATCGGTCGAGGGGCCGCCTTCCGCGAAGTTGGTTCGTTTGGAGGCGATAAAGGAAGCTCATGAACTTGATTTTCTCAGCAGCGCCGGGGCAGCGATCGGGGACCCATTGGCAGCCTTCAGCGTGCCTCTTAAATCCGCGATACGGCCGCTGCGGTGAGCAGGACTTAGAGCCGGATGTGTCGGCCAATCGGCAAGTATCGAAACTCTTTTGGAGCCGTTACTTGCGGTCACTCGGACGTGTTACCAAGTTCCACAAGCGCTAGCACCATTGGGGCATTGTCACTTGCAACACAGGCCGTGATGATGAACGTAGTTCCAGGGCCCTCATTTTGGGGGATTTTCCCCGTGTTGTGCCTTTAATCAGGGTTGAAACGTCTTCCTTTAGGCGTGGAGCTGAGCCAGTAATGTGACTCACAGGGCGAAGCTACATTCAAATGTGGCCATTTCCAGGAATTGCTTCAAGGAGAAACATCAAATGACGGCTCCCGGTGACGTCAAAGCCGAATTCCTCGACGGATCACCTTGGTGGGCGCTTTACACCCGCCATCAGCACGAGAAGGCCGTCGCCGAGATGCTCACAGCAAAGGGTTTCGAAATCTTCCTTCCGCTCTATGAATCGACGCGCCGCTGGAAAGACAGAAGGAAGGTCATCTCTTTGCCCCTGTTCCCGTGCTATGTCTTCGTGCGCGGAGGCCTCGATCGGAGGCTGCAGGTCGTAACCACGCCGGGCGTCCACATGATTCTTCGCCGCGGCGATCAGGTGGCTATCGTACCTGAGCAGGAGATCGGGGCGATTCAAAGAGCAGTCGCAGGTTCAGTGCAAGTTGAGCCTTTTCCCTTTCTGAAATGCGGCATGCGCGTCCGCGTCACGCGGGGTCCGCTCGAAGGTGTCGAGGGGATTCTGGTTCGCAAGAAGAATCTTTGGCGTCTTGTTCTCTCAGTGGATATGCTTGCACAATCGGTGGCAGTTGAGGTCCACGCTGCCGACGTGGAACCATGTGCCGCGTCGAGTAGTGCAGGGTCACTCTCTTCGCCTCAATTCGCGCCGGTCGGGCACGCTTACAGAGCGATTGAAGCTCCTGGGCTTCCAGGCTAATACACTATAAGTTGAAGGTTGCTGGGACTGATCGATCGGCATTCGCTCCAGAGCCTTGAAAAAGCAAACCTGCTTATCGATGCGGGACTGGCCACTCGGTACGCTAAACGCGCAAAAGGGGTGGCGCATTTTTCAACTTCTGCTCGCGAGGCTCAATGAACTGGATTGTTATGAAAAGTCTTAAGTTTCAATTTTCGAAAGCAACACTGCTGCTGTCTCTTCTCGTCTCTGGATTTTGCTTCGGGCAAGCGGCATTGGCCCAGCAGGGCAATGGCGCACAGGCATCCCCCACACTGAATACAGATCCGCCACCAATCGATCCGGCTGCGAAGCCTTCGCGGGCAGACGATTCGTTCATCATTGGCTCTGAAGATGTTCTCGCCATCAGCGTCTGGAAAGAACCCGATCTTACAAAGCAAATTCCGGTAAGAACGGATGGGAAGATTTCGCTGCCTCTGATCGGTGACATTCAGGCTGCGGGTCGAACGCCCTTGCAACTTCAGTTGGATATCACCGACAAACTCAAGGGCTACATTACAGATCCGCAAGTTGCCATTATCGTCCAGCAGATTAATAGCTTGAAATACAATGTTTTTGGCGAAGTCGGAAAACCGGGTTCCTATCCACTTAATGGCGGAACAACGATCGTCGACGCGATCGCGCTGGCCGGTGGCCTCAAGGATTTTGCAAAGAAAAAAGGAATTTACATACTGCGAATTAACTCGGCAGGCGTAGAGAGTCGCTTTACATTCAATTACGAGGACTTTATCAAGGGAAAGAACACAAAGCAGAACATTCCGCTGAAGCCTCACGACACCATTGTTGTGCCCTGAAGGGTCGTCATGTCCAAACTCTTGCTTTTCTTGACAATTTTCCTCAGCATCGTGTTGTCACTGTCACGGCCATTGGCGGCGCAAGTTGAGCCAAGCGCGTCGGGCGGTTCTTCTTCTGAAGACGACAGTTCGATGTCGACTCCGCCACCCGTAAGCGGGATGCCCTACGCCAGCGGCGAAGCAAAATCAAACTCCCTCAACGCTTCGGTGGGTGTTTCGGGGGCCTACCAGACTAACATTTTGCCAAACGAAACAGTAGCGCCTATCAATGAAGGTTCCGTCTCGATAGGCCCGAGCATTTCACTCACTCGGACGACTGCGCGCCAAAGTGAAAATTTGAGTTACAGCCCCAGCTTCTCTTTCTACGAGCCAACGAGCGTTCTGGATACTGTGGGCCATAGCGCTTCTCTCTCTTTCTCTTTCCGCCTCACTCCGCATGTCTCTGCCAATGTGTCCGATTCATTTCTTCGAACAACGAACGCGTTCAACGAGTCCTATCCCTTTTCAAACCCGATCTCAGGTTCGACACTAACGACGCAGCAAATCGTAATCGCGCCGTTCCAGGGGCAGATGGTGAACTCTGTTTCAGGCGGTTTAAGCGTCCAAATTTCCAAGAATGCGATGATCGGCGGCAGTGGCTCCTACTCCACTTTTAATCTCTTAAATCCTCAAGCTGGCGGCGGTCTTTACAATTCAACTGGAAGCGACGTCAGCGTCTTTTACGACCGGCGCTTGACCGCTAAGCAGTATATGGGCATCGGAGACGATTATTCATGGTCGGTTGACGATGCTCCGGGCCTGCAATATGAGTCTCAGGTCAACTCCCTGCACCCTTTCTATACGTTTTACATAAGCAAGAATACTTCGGCCTCGGTTTCTGTCGGCTTTAGTTATGTTCTTCCCTCCAGTCAGTATCTGAATCCGAGCAATTCATGGCAGCCGACATTTGGTGCCAGCGTTGGATGGCAAGGGAAGCGAAGCAGCCTCGCCGCCAGTTTCAGCCGGAGTGTCGTAACGGGTGGAGGATTGCTTGACGTCTACAATTCGTACGGTTTTTATGGGTCTGCCGGCTTAAGAGTCTCTAAAGCGTGGAGCCTTGGGCTGTACGGTTCCTATGCGAGCGTAGGCGATATCACCACATCAAGCATTTCGCCTCTTTCCACAGGGGACACGATTTCCGGGTCGGCCTCGATGAGCCGCACATTGGGCCGGCATGCCAACTTGAGTTTCGGTTATGAGCGCCTTCACGAGTTCTACCCGACAATCGCAGTCATCGCCGCTGACCCGGATAGCGATCGAGTTTATGTCACGCTCGGTTATCAATTCCAGCGGCCTTTGGGGAGATAAGAATGCCCGATCAATTGGAAGAAGAATCACAAGGACTCAATCTCGATCGCGTTCTCGGAATGGTGCGTCGCCGGCACCTGCCGTTTCTCATTGCCCTCTTCGTCGGCTGGGCGGCAGTATGGGGGGCCAGTTGGGTCTTGCCGCCCCGCTACAAATCGAGCACCACCATTATGGTGGAAGAGCCCTCCATGCCGCAGGATTACGTGCAGCCCAATGTAAGTGACGACCTGCAGGCCCGCGTGCAGAACATCAAGACTCAGCTGCAGAGCAAAACGCGCCTCCTGATGATCATTGATCGGCTTCACTTGTACGGTGGAGCAAAGGACCCGGCAACGGAAGATGCCCGTGTGGAGCAGATGCGCGATGATTTCGATGTCACTCTGGTGCGCGACCCGCAAAGGTTTGACGTCACAGCTTTTCAGATTTCCTATAATTCCCCCGACCCCAATATTGCTCAACAAGTAACCCGCGAACTCGCCGACGTCTTTATCTCAGAGAATGATAAAGAGCGCCAGAATGAGTCTCAGGGAACGACAACTTTCTTTGAGAAGCAACTCGAGGACGCGCGCCAGAATCTGGCGGATCAGGAAGCGAAAGTTCATCAGTACGAGGCGATGCACGAAGGGGCCTTGCCCACCCAGCAGGCCAGTAATTTGCAGATTCTATCGGGACTGCAGTCTCAGCTGGAAAGTGAAGAGGGCGCCTTAAGTACTGCCAAGCAGCAGCGCGTCTACCTTCAGGCGCTGCTGGAACAGCAGAAAGCCTCTCTCAGTAAGGTGCGGCCTGTCAGCGGGCCCGGTGCGGCTTCTTCCACCCCAACCGACCTGCCGACGGTCAACGAGCAACTGGCAAAACTGCAATCGCAGCTCGACGATCTGAGTTCGCGCTACACCGAGCAGTATCCCGATGTCGTGAGCCTTAAGCACCAGATCGCCAGATTGCAAGCTGTCCGGGAAAATCTCATCGCGGCCGCGAAAGCCAGGAGCAAAGAGCCCGTCCCGACCAGTCCCACATCGATTGATGATCTTGATCCATCAGCGAGCGCGCCGATGCAGCAGACGCAGAGCCAATTGCAGGCGAATCAGGCTGAGATCAGCAACAGAGAAAACTCAATCAGCAATCTCAAGGCAAGAATCAGTGACTATCAGGGGCGGCTGAACGCAGAGCCCGCCACCGAGCAGCAGCTTGATGATCTAAACCGTGGTTTCACTCAGTCCCAGGCAAACTACGACGCGCTGCTGAAGAAAAAAGACGATTCGAAAATGGCGACGAGCATGGAGCAAATGCAGCAGGGTGAGCGGTTCATCACACTCGATCCCCCCAGCTTGCCGACCAGCCCGGACTTTCCCAATCGCCTTAAGTTCTGCGGACTGGGAATAGGCGTCGGGCTGCTGCTTGGTATAGCCATAGCGGGCGGACTTGAATTCATGGACGATCGCATCCATACCGGAAAGGAAATCAAAGCCCTGCTTCCGGTGGCGGTTATTTCCGAAATTCCCGAAGTCGTAACTGTGCTGGATAAGAAGAGAGCGAAAAGAAGAATTACTTTAGGATGGGTCACGACCGCATTTGTCATGGTGACCATTCTTGCCGGTTCGGCATACAGCTATCTGTCCAGCTAGGTACATTCACTCAATGTATAAAGCCTTCTTCCATCTGACGCGCAACCCGTTTGATCTGACGCCAGATCCGAATTGTTTCGTGCCGACGCCACGACACAATGAGGCGCTGGCGGCCCTTTACTATGGCGTACGCCGCCACAAGGGTTTCGTTGTGGTAACCGGCGAAGTCGGCACTGGCAAGACATTGCTGCTTCGCTGCCTCCTCCGTCTGCTCGAGAACAGCAAGGACATT
The DNA here is from genome assembly GCA_964552975.1 of uncultured Occallatibacter sp. Taxonomy (GTDB): domain Bacteria; phylum Acidobacteriota; class Terriglobia; order Terriglobales; family Acidobacteriaceae; genus Telmatobacter. The sequence continues at coordinate 9,092 of CAZKJB010000001.1, forward strand.
GCCTACGCTTACCTGTTTAATAGCAGACTTTCTCCTACGGATTTCCTGCAATACATACTCGCCGACTTCGGCCTCCCCTCGTCGGGGAAGAACAAATGTGAACTGCTGCTCGATCTAAGCAAGTTTCTTGTCACGCGGGGCACAAAGCAAATGACCACGGTCCTCGTCGTCGATGAAGCGCACGACTTGCCAGTGGACACACTGGAAGAATTGCGCCTTCTGTCTAACCTCGAAACGACGGAAGACAAACTGTTGCAGATTATCCTGGTTGGACAGCCTGAGCTTGACAAGAAACTGGACTCGGTCGAGCTTCGCCAACTGAAGCAGCGAATCGCGCTTCGCACGCAGCTTGGAGCGTTGACCGCCAAACAGACTCAGGAATATATCGAGCAGCGATTGCGGATTGCGGGAGCCGATCCTAACGCTCAACCGCTGTTTTCGCCTCAGGCGGTCGCCGCCATTTATTCCTACTCGCGCGGATACCCTCGCCTCATCAACATCCTTTGCGAAAATGCGCTGATTAGCGCGTACGCAAAAGAGGTGTCAACTGTGACCGCTCGCATTATTGAGGACGTGGCGACTGAGTTCCGCCTTGAATCATTCTGGCATCCTGAACAAAGTGTGCGGGTGGAACAAGGCTGAGAGGCCGGTCCAACTTTTATCGTCAAAGGCCATTTCATCACCACAATCGCCCGAATGGCCAATCATCCGCTGGTAATCAAGCTGGTTTTGCTCGGCCCTCGCAAGAGGCTGATGCAATGCCTCCTTTCGCGTGAAACCGGTTCAACAAATCTCCAAATAGAATGCCGCATCCAGCAAGAGCCGGTACTGGTAGCGGGCGATTTCGCGATTCGTTGCGGATTGAATCAGCCCACGGAGCAAAAGAGAATCAATGAGCCAAATTTTTGACGCCTTACAGAAATCGGAGTCCGAGCGGTCCGGACAAGAATCAGCCCTACCTCAGGGCGCCGAGTTGCTTCGGCGTGCTGAGCGGGACGCGGCCACGAAGTGGGAAGCAAAAGGCCCCCAGGCTGAGACTGCCGGCATCGCTTTAGAAAATGGGAGCCACGGCAGCGAAACCTCAAACGGCGCGGGAGGGACTCATCCCTCAGGACCGGCGGTTGGAACCGACGCCTCAGGCAAGCCTTTGTCGGCCGTTTCTGACGCCGGGTCCGCTGAGGAGCGCTTGGCGTTCTTCGGCAAAATCCAATCGCTTCCCGTTTCGATCGCATCGGAAGGCCGGTTGGTATTCCTCGCCGACCGGGAGAGTCCGACGTCTGAAGCAATGCGCCTTTTGGGCGTGCGGCTCAGGGATCTCCGGCGCATCCGGCCCCTCAAGAGCGTGCTTATCACAAGTTCGATCCCTCGAGAGGGCAAGACTACGATGTCTGCCAATCTCTCCTGTGCTCTGGCCCATGGGAGCGAAGAAAAAACCCTGATTATAGAAGGCGATGTGCGGATCCCCGCCTTGCGGCAGATGTTTGGGGTCGAAAGCGTCCCGGGTCTGTGTGAATTCGTCGAGCAAGATCGCAGCCTCTCGGATTGCATCTACCATCTCGAAGGCGCGGGAGTGTGGCTTCTGCCAACCGGCCACGCTCCATCCAATCCGTTGGAAGTCCTCCAGTCGCCAAAGATCCCCGCGATGATGGATTGGTTAGCGTCATGCTTTGACTGGATCATTATTGATTCTCCCCCCGTCCTCCCTTTGGCTGATACGAGCATCTGGATGAGACTTGCCGATGGAATCCTCATGGTCGTGCGGCAGGGAACCAGCGAAAAGCAGCAGCTGCAAAGGGGACTCGAAGCTCTTGAACAGAAAAAGCTGCTTGGCGCAGTTTTGAACTGCGCTGCAACCTCCGCCTACAGTGATTACTATTACCGCTCATCAGCTGAGTCCTAACTGCCCGAAGCTCTGCTCGACCCCTTCAATTAACTGAGACTGGCCCGCGCCAACCTCACCACAGATTATGCAAGTTGCGCGAGCCGCATGATGTTCGCTGCAAAGACAGTTGCGATCGATGCCGCCTGTGGCTTTCATCAAGACAATGAACGACGTGCCACAAGCCGATCTGCGTAAAACCTGCCGTTAAGATCGGCCGACATGCAAGCGATCGCAGGGAGAGGAGTCTATCGTGTCCCTTTCACATCAGAACAAATCACTTCACATCGATGATCCTTTGCTGGAGTCCGCGCCAGTTCTGAAACGTGCGCCTCTTGACGAGGCAACGTTTCGGCAAATGATTGCAATTGAACGCAAGCGAACCGAGCGTTCTAAGGCGCCTTTCGTGCTGATGCTGCTCGAAGCTGACAGCGATCTGGGATCAAAGCAGGACCGCGCCACGCTTGACACTGCCACAAAGGCGCTCATTGCGTCGAGCAGAGACACTGACCTGATTGGTTGGTACCAGCAAGGTGTAACTCTGGGTGCAATCTTTACGGGGCTAGTCGTCAACGATAAACGTACGATCCTGGAAACCTTCCTGGCCAAAATTAATGCGATGCTGAAGGAGGAGTTGACGGAAGATCAATTCAATAAACTGAGGATATCCTTTCACTTCTTCCCCGATGATTGGGACCACGAGAAGCCCGGACGAGCCAGTAACGAGACCCTCTATCCTGATCTAACTCGCCATGACAAGGGCCGGCGTTCCGTGCTCTTGCTCAAGCGCGTCATCGACATCACTGGCAGTGTTTCTATGTTGATCTTATGCGCACCTTTGTTGATTGCCATTGCCGTGGCTGTTAAGGTCTCCTCGAAAGGCCCCGTGTTCTTTCGACAAAGGCGAGTCGGACGGTATGGAAAGACATTTACATTCCTCAAATTTCGCTCGATGTACGTCAATAATGACCCTACCGTTCACAAGGAATTCGTGACGCGTCTCATCGCGAGCCAGACAGTGGAAGTACAAAAGCAGGAAGCTGGCTCCTCCGTTTTCAAGCTTACGAACGACAAAAGAATTACCTATGTGGGAAAGTTCCTCCGGAGAACGAGCCTCGACGAACTGCCGCAATTTCTTAATGTGCTCGTGGGTGATATGTCGCTCGTCGGGCCCCGTCCTCCGATCCCCTATGAGTTAGCTGCCTACCAAACATGGCACCGTCGCCGCCTGTTGGGGGTGAAACCCGGAATCACCGGACTTTGGCAGGTAATCAGCCGAAGCACCGTCCAATTCGATGAGATGGTACGGTTGGACCTGCGCTACGCCTCCACCTGGACCCCGTGGCTCGACTTTAAGATCCTTCTGCGTACACCCCTGGCAGTCATCAAAGGAACAGGCGCATATTAAGTGCCGGCCAGGAACCTTCCTCTTCAAGATCGTGCCCGCACGCAATGCCGATTGATTCATGCGGGCCGGGGTCTTGCTTCTACGGCGCGGAAATAACCTTCCGACGCGGCACAATCATAAGAAATCTGCATTCCAGTTATTTTTCACTCCTTTCCCCAGAATGCCGTATCCCCTTGTGTCGGACCTCAGGTTCGGCTCAGTGGCAGTTTCAGAGGAGCTAATAGAGTATGAACTTCGGTGTCATTGGGTATGGGTATTGGGGCCCAAATGTCGTGCGAAACCTTATGAGTCTTGAGGGTTCCGAGGTGCGCGCCATCGCGGAAATCAATCCCGCCGCGCAGGGACGCGCCCGCAAGGCTTATCCAGGGGTTAAGGTCACACCTAGCGCGATGGAGGTGATTTCGTCGTCCGAAATCGACGTGGTCGCCATCGTTTCTCCAGTGTGGACACACTACGACCTCACGAAAGCGGCACTGGAGCATGGCAAACATGTCTTTGTCGAGAAGCCGTTCACCAGTACTGCTGCGCAGGGAGAGGAACTCGTCAATCTTGCGCAGCAAAAAAACCTCAAGATTATGGTTGACCATACATTTCTCTTTACCGGCGCGGTCAAGAGAATTGCGCAGCTCATCGACGAGGGCGCGTTGGGAAACCTTTATTACTACGACTCGACTCGAGTCAATCTTGGTCTCTTTCAACACGATATCAACGTGCTATGGGATCTCGCGCCACACGACCTTTCCATCATGGACCATCTCATCAAGTGCAGCCCCGAAGCAATCGTCGCAACAGGACAAGGACACCTGAATGGGCATGAGGATGTCGCGTTTATGACGCTCTATTTTCCAGGAAAGGTCATTGCGCATATCAACGTCAACTGGCTATCTCCGGTCAAAGTCCGAACAACCTTAATCGGCGGCGAAAAGCGAATGATCGTGTGGAATGACCTTGAGGCCGACGAAAAGGTAAAAGTCTACGACAAGGGCGTCAAGATCACCAGCCAGGAGGGAGTTTACGAATTGCTGGTGAGCTACCGCTCGGGCGATATGTGGTCTCCGCAGCTGGAGCAGGTTGAAGCGCTGCGGCAGGAACTTAGCTATTTCGTGGAATGCATTACCACGGGCCAAGAGCCATTTAACAACGGGAGTGCAGGGCTGCGAGTCGTCCGCATGCTTGAGGCAGCCAGTGAATCTTTAACGAGAAAAGGAGCCTTGGTGCGCCTATGAATCCGGATTGTTCAATCTCAACTGATGTCAAACTCGGCGAAAACGTGCGGCTCGCAAGATTTGTAAATTTGTACGGGTGCGAAATCGGCGACGAGACGAAAATCGGCGCGTTCGTTGAGATCCAGAAGAATGCGACGGTCGGCAAGCGCTGCAAAATCTCAAGCCACTCGTTCATTTGCGAGGGCGTCGTCATCGAAGATCATGTCTTTATCGGTCACGGCGTAATGTTCATTAACGACACGTTTCCCCGCGCCACAACGCCCTCGGGAGAGCTGAAAACCGAGGCGGATTGGAAGGTCGAGCGCACTTTCGTCGGTAAAGGCGCGTCCATCGGCTCAAACGCCACAATTCTCTCGAATGTCAAGATAGGGGAAAACGCGGTCGTTGGCGCGGGCAGCGTGGTCACGAAAGATGTTCCTCCTTTTGCGGTTGTCGCGGGGAATCCCGCGCGCATCCTCCGCTATATCGGCCAGGTCAACGAAGACAAACCGGTCGATACCGTTCCGTTTCTTGATCTGATCTCGCCCCATCTGGAGCTGGAAAATGAGCTGGTGGGCGCGTTTCGCCGGGGGCTTCGTTCCGCAGCGTTCGTTGGCGGTCCCGTCGTCGAGAATTTTGAGAAAGACTTCGCGGCCTTCTGCGATACCAGCCACGCAGTCGCCGTCAGCAGCGGCACCGATGCCTTACGCTTCGCCATCATGGCCTGCGGCATTGAAGCAGGCGACGTGGTGCTGACGGTCCCGAATACGTTTATCGCCACGGCAGAAGCCATCTCGCAGGCCCGGGCGATTCCCGAGTTTATTGACGTTGATGAGCGGACCTTTAATATCTCCGTGCAAATGCTCGAGCGGTTTCTTGAGAAGCAGTGCGTCCGCAATCATGCGGGAACGTTGATCAGCCTGCGAAGCGGAAGGCCAGTGACAGCGGTTGTGCCAGTGCATCTCTATGGCCAAATGGCCGACATGGATGCGATCTTGAATCTGGCCGAGAAGTACGGACTCACGGTCATTGAAGATGCGTGCCAGGCGCATGGTGCGGAGTACTTTTCCAAGCGTCTGAACCGCTGGGTCAAGGCGGGATCGATGGGGCGTGCAGCTGCCTTCAGTTTTTACCCGGGCAAGAACCTGGGAGCGTGCGGAGAGGGCGGAGCCGTTACGACGAACGATGCCGAAGTCGCAAAGAAAATCACGATGCTCCGTGACCACGGGCAAGTGAAGAAATACTTCCACGATGTGGAAGGATACAACGGCCGTCTCGACGCGATTCAGGCCGGCATCCTGCATGCGAAGCTGCCGTTCCTGGCGGAGTGGAACAATAAGAGGCGCATTCATGCGGCGAACTATAATCGGCTCCTGGGCAATAACGATGCCGTGATTACGCCGCATGAGCCTTCATGGTCCCGCGCTGTATATCACCTCTATGTCGTCTGCACGAGCAATCGCGATGGTTTGATTCATTTCTTACAGAGTAAGGGAATTGGAACCGGAATTCATTATCCCGTCCCTTTGCATCTGCAAAAGGCATATACATTCCTGAACTACACTCGTGAAGATTTACCCGTTGCATCGCGGGTTGCGGCCGAGATCGTCTCTTTGCCCATGTTCCCGCAACTGACTGAGAAGCAGCAGATGCGCGTCACGAACGAGGTAGAAGCATTCAACGCAAAAGCTGCAAATAGCCAACCGGTCAAGCGAACCGTGCCCGTGGCTGCGGAGTTGACTGCATAATTCTGCCTCTTCCGCGAGCCGTCCTGTTCCCGGCCATGTCCTCGTGGAAGTTTCGTCGAATTCGCTAACCGCCCTTAAGAAAAAAAGGAAAGATTCGCGTGAATATTCGCATTGAATCCAGGCATCTCCAAGATGTGGTCGTTGTTCTCCCCGATATCTTCCAGGACAGCCGAGGCTTCTTTACAGAGGTCTATCGCGCCGACCAATTCAAAGAGCTGGGACTGCCCACTGAGTTTGGACAAGACAACCATTCCAAATCGGCGAAGGGCGTTGTGCGCGGCCTGCATTTCCAATGGGAGCCACCGATGGGTAAGTTGATGCGCGTAACCGTCGGCGCTGCGTTCCTGGTTGCGGTCGACATCCGTAAGGGCTCGCCGACACTGGGAAAGTGGGTTGGCATTGAAGCCTCAGCCGAGAATCGGAGATGTGTCTGGGCGCCGGCAAGCTTTGCGCGCGGTTTCTGCGCCTTGGTTGACGGCACGGAGATTCAATACAAATGCACGGGAATCTATAACGGCGGTGCTGAATCCGGCATCCTGTGGAACGATCCCGCAATTGGCATCGAGTGGCCGCTTGCGGATGTCACTGTATCTGATAAGGACCGCCGCGCACGTACTCTCGAGCAGTGGCTCGCCACCCCTGAATCGGATTTCTTCAAATACTCGAAAACAGCGTAGATTGATTTGGCATTTCGAAGGGAAGGTATGCAATGAGACTATTGATCGCAGGCGGCGCCGGGTATCTCGGATCGGTTCTCATCCCAAAGCTGCTGGAGCGCAGGTACAAGGTTGATGTCGTTGATCTCTTCTGGTTTGGCAACCACTTGCCGGAAGAGGTGGGGATTCTCAAGAAAGATATCTTTCAATTGACGGCCGAGGATCTTGCGGCATATGAGCAGGTCGTATTCCTCGCCGGTCTTTCCAATGATCCCATGGCCGAGTATTCGCCCAGCAAGAATTTTATTTTCAACGCGGCCGCGCCGGCTTATCTTGCCTACATTGCGAAGATTGCCAAGGTAAGACGATACATCTATGCCTCCTCCTGCTCGGTCTACGGTTACACCGAGAATGAGCTGTATGACGAAACTCGCGCGGTAAGTTCCGCCTATCCCTATGGGATTTCCAAGTTACAGGGTGAGCAGGCGGTCATGCAGATGTTGAACGACGAGTTTTCCGTCATCTCGCTGCGCAAGGGAACCATCTCCGGCTATAGCCCCCGCATGCGGCTCGATCTGATTATCAACACCATGTTCAAGTGCGCCATGAAGGATAAAACGATTACGATCAACAATCCTTCCATCTGGAGACCGATTCTGGGTATCGAAGATGCCGCCACGGCCTATATCAGGGCCATCGAGGCGAATTACAAGATTTCGGGGATCTTCAATCTGGCTTCCGGCAACTTCACGGTCGGCGAAGTTGGGGATCTCGTCAAGAGCGCGATTGAGGAGAGGCTCAATACCCGGGTCAGCCTCACCATCAAGCATATTGAGGACTTCAGAAACTATAAGGTCAGCACAGACAAGGCCGCGAATACTCTGAGCTTCCATCCCAGCGGGACAATCAAGTCGATTGTGGAGAGCCTCATCGACAATATGGACAACTTCTGCGACTGGGATAACCCACTGTACTCCAACATCCAGTGCTTCAGGGACTTCGACAAGGACCTCGAAGTGCATCACATGGTGGGAGCAATATGATCGTAGCGGTCATTGGAGCCAACGGCCAGTTAGGCTCCGACGTCGTCGCTGCCCTCACCGGGAATGGCGATCGCGTCGTTGCCCTGACCCACGCCGATATCGAGCTGTCCGACTACGAATCGGTAAGGACCTGCCTCGCGTCGAGCCAGGCGGAGTTTGTCGTGAACACCGCCGCCATGCATCATGTGGAGCAATGCGAGCGCGATCCGGAAAAGGCCTTCGCCGTGAATGCCATTGGGGCGAGGAATCTGGCGCTCGCCACAAAGGAATCAGGCGCCGTACTTGTCCATTTCAGCACCGACTATGTCTTCGATGGCAAAAAGAGCACGCCGTACGTGGAAGACGATGCACCGCTACCGCTGAATGTTTATGGCAATTCGAAGGTGGCGGGCGAATGCTTTGTGCGCACATTGAATTCCAGGCATTTCGTTCTGCGAACGTCGGCCATCTATGGAAAGCAGCCCTGCCGGGCGAAGGGCGGGTTGAATTTTGTTGAACTGATGCTCAAGCTTGGCCGCGAGCGCGGCAAGGTGCGCGTCGTCGATAGCGAGTTCGTGAGCCCCACTCCAACCGCCGACCTGGCTCGTCAGGTGGTTGCGCTCCGCAATAGCAGCGCGTACGGCCTATACCACGCAACCGCCGAGGGCAGTTGCTCATGGCACGAGTTCGCCAGCCACATCTTTGCAGCGGCTAACGTGCCCGTCCAGGTTGATGTTGCGGACCCCTCCGAGTTCCCAGCGAAGGTGCCGCGGCCGCTGTATTCAGTCCTGGAAAACCGTCGGCTCAAGTCCGAAGGGCTGAACAAGTTTCAGTCTTGGGAAGCAGGACTTGCCGAGTATCTGGGCGTCGCAGTCACGGCGCATTGATCGAGCTCGATCTCATTCCTTCCCGCCGGCTCTGATCCCACGCTTGTTTTCAACCTGTTAAACCATTGATCCGATTTTCGATCGGTCTTCCTCGGACCCTCTTCTCACACCATGCCCGGCCTCGCAGAGATCGCAGCTCCAGAATCCCGCAGTTCCAAAAGCACTTCATCTAAAGCCAAAGTTCCGCGAATTGCTGTTTGCATCGTCGTTGAGAATCTTCCTGTTCCGCTCGACCGGCGTGTCTGGAGTGAGGCCCGCGCACTACACGAAGCGGGATATGAAGTATCGGTCATCTGCCCGAAAGGAAAGACCCGCTATTCTGCCGGCTACGAGTTTCTTGACGGAATTCATATCTACCGCCATAGAACTTGGGAAGCTTCCTCCGCGGCGGGATATTTACTGGAGTACGGAATTGCCTGGTGCGCAGAATGCGTCCTGGCGCTCAGAGTCTACGCGAAAACGAAGTATCGAATTCTGCAAGGCTGCAACCCGCCAGACAACATCTTTCTAATCGGACTTCTCCTGCGTCCATTCGGCGTCCGATATATCTTCGATCACCACGACCTTACTCCGGAACTCTTCGATTCAAAATTCGATCGCAAGAGCAAGCTTCTTGCCGGAATCGTCCGCCTCGTCGAACGGTGGTCGTTTCAAACAGCGACTGTCTCCATCGCGACCAATGAGTCCTTCAAGGAAATTGCAGTCGCGCGCGGCAAGATTGCAGCGAATCGTGTCTTTGTGGTGCGCAACTGTCCCGACGCAAATCGGCTTCGTCCCCCTGTAAACAAGCCCAGGAAAAGCAGCGGTAATCAATTCCAAATCGTCTATGTGGGATTCATGGCTCGGCAGGATGGACTCGATTTGCTGCTGGAGTCGATTGAGTACATCGTGAACGTGAAGCAGCGGACCGACGTTAAAGTTGTCCTGGTTGGCGGCGGCACGATGCTTGAAGAGCTGAAGTCGATCTCTGCGAGAAAAGGCCTGGATGCGCATGTCACATTCACCGGCCACGTTACCCACGACGAGGTCGTGGGCCATTTAGCGAATTCCGATATCGGCGTGGCGCCGGATCCGAAGAATCCAATGAATGATCATTCAACGATGATCAAGATCTTCGAGTACATGGCGTTCGGGCTGCCGGTCGTTCAATTCGACTTGAAGGAAGGCCGCCGGTCCGCAGGCCCCGCCTCACTGTATGCCAAGCCCAACGATCCGGTCGACTTTGCAGAAAGAATCGTTCAGCTGCTCGATTGTCCTGAGCTGCGCGAAGAATTGGGCGGACATGGCCGGCAGCGGATCGAACAATCTATGAATTGGGAAACCGAGAAAGCTGTCCTGCTTGACGCTTACGAAATGGCCTTGCAAGAAAAATCGTCCAGCCAATGACGATGAACCGCCGGCGCTGCGAGCGGCGCCACCGTTAGAACCCAGGCCTACATTGCGATCAGCGTTCATCTTTCTTATCGTCAGTTCCGCGTTGCTGGTCGCGGCTCATCCGTGTTACGGCTCTGATTTTGTCTTTATTCGATCCAGCGCCATTTCTCAACAGGAGCAGCAGAACCTCCAAATTGCAGCAGACTTTTATGGCCTCGACCTGCGATCTGTCGCGACGAGTTCCTCTCGTGATGAATCTGCAATTCGAGAGGCGGCGAATCAACCTTCGACGCTCGCGGTGGCGATCGATGCAGAAGATCTTGGCGGCGTGAACCAGGCAGCGCTATTCAATGCCTTGGCTCATAAAGACGGTACCCGCATCCCGCTGCTCATTCTGGGGGTCAAGCCGGAAACCAGCGGAGCTCTTCTCGAAGAATGGTCGGGCGGCGCAGTCACTGGATGCAGTGAGGCTCATTCCACGCTCGCTTCCCGGTTTCTTTTCAGTCGCGTTGATGGTGTCTCGGGGCAGCTTCAGAACCTGACCATTCCGCTCTACGGCAGTCATGCCGCTACTCTTGCGTTAGGCAAAAGGGGATCGGCATCACCCGTCGAAAGTTTTTGGGATGGCAACGGATTTGCACCCGTCTTTGTAGAAACCGCAGTTGGTCAGCAGAAAGTATTTCTGGCCAGCGCCGTCGATCTCAATCTTAGAACCGGAAGCCAGGACGTACTGAGCGTATTTCTTCAGACAGCCCCGGAGATGATGTATACAAAGTACGCCGCCGGCGACATGGGCTGGCATACGCCCGGCTATTACGCAAACTTCACCATTGACGATCCGTGGTTACGCGAGCCCTACGGCTTTGTCGATTACTCCGCCCTCCTCGGGGAGATGGAAAAGCACAACTTTCATACTACGATTGCATTTATTCCCTGGAACTATAGCCGCAGCCAAAGCGAAGTCGTTTCGCTCTTCCGAAACCACCCTGAGCGTTTCTCAATTGCCGTTCACGGAGATAATCACGATCACAAGGAATTTACTGACCTCCGCAGCAAACCAATCGCTGTTCAGGTGAGGGACCTCAAGCAATCTTTGTCCAGGATGGAAGTATTCGAGCAGCAGACGGGAATTCCATATGACAAAGTGATGGTCTTCCCCCATAGCATTGCTCCTGAGCAGACGCTGGCCGCGCTTAAGAAATACAACTACTGGGCAACGGTCAACTCGTCAATCATTCCGGAAGGTTCAAGCGGATCGATACCCGCCGAAGAGCTTCTCCGTCCCGTCACCCTCGATTTTGGCAACTTTCCTAGCTTTCTTCGTCTCCCGGCAGCTTTGCCGGAGCGGCAAGCTTATATCGCGGTGAGCCAGTTTCTTGGTAATCCACTTTTCTTTTACGAACACGCAGATTATTTCGCGGATGGCGTCAATGCGTTCGACCAGGTGGCTGACACCGTAAATTCGACTGAGCCTGCCACGAAGTGGCGTAACCTGGGCGAGATTGTCAACCATTTTTACCTGCTAAGGCGCAGGGAAGATGCCAAGTACGATGTTCGATCCTTCTCTGGGAATATTTGCCTTGAGAATCCCGGAGCAACCACGAGGACGTACCTTTTCGAAAAGCCGGAGACAGGCGAAGACGCGATTGAGTCTGCTACTGTCGACGGAAAAACTTATCCGTACAGCCTGCACGACGGTCAATTGGGCATGAGCGTGGACGTAGCGCCGGGAGCCACGAGCTGCATCGCGATTAATTATGCGAACGATTTGCAATCGGCGCCGATCAGCCCATCGCATGATTCAGTCATGGCGTACCTGCTGCGAATGGGCTCCGACTTCCGCGATGTTTACTTGGCGAAATCGCCGGTAGGAATTGCGGCGATTCATTTTTATTATGACCATGAGCTGAAACCCTGGGAAGTCGTCGGCTGCTGCATCATCCTCATTGGCGCCGGGGCAATTATTTTGATCTTTTTCAAGCGGCGGTCCAGAGCCAGCCGGCAAAGCCGGCAGACACTGGCGTCAGAGAGCATTTAGCCAGAGGCGTTGGTCGTAGCGTAGATTGCAGTTCGGACCAGTTAGTCATCAGTCAGGGCATCGTCTTTCCTGGAAAGCTAAAACATTAAAGTGACCCAATGAATCCAAGATACATAGTCATTACTCCTGTCCGTGACGAAGAGAAGTACATCGAGAGCACCCTTCAAGCGGTGGTCAACCAGACGATTGTTCCCATCGAATGGGTGATCGTCGATGATGGCTCCAGTGACAGGACGGGAGCCATCGCCGATGAGTACGCGGCGAAGTACCCGTGGATCCACGTCGTGCACCGGGAGAATCGCGGTTTCCGAAAGTCGGGCGGAGGCGTAATGGAAGCCTTCTACGCCGGCTTTGGCATTCTGCGCTCGAAGAGTTGGGATTACATCGTAAAGCTTGATGGGGATCTCGGTTTCTCTTCGGATTACTTTGAAAAATGCTTCGCTCATTTTGACCGGGATCCTAAACTCGGCATCGGCGGCGGCGACATCGTGCACGATATCGAGGGCACCATGAAGGTCGAGGAGAATCCCCGCTTTCATGTCCGCGGTGCGACCAAGATCTACAAGCGAGAATGCTGGGACGCGATTGGTGGTCTCTTTCCGGCCACCGGTTGGGACACAATCGATGAAGTCAAGGCCAATATGCTGGGATGGGCCACCTATGCGTTCCCCGAGCTCCGCCTCCATCACCATCGCTTCACCGGATCAGAAGACGGTCTATTCCGCGATCGTGTGAAGCACGGCGTCGCGTGTTACGTTTCGGGATATCATCCGCTGTTTGTCGCAGCCAGTTGCTTGCGTCGTCTGACGAAGAAGCCGCGCGTCACCGGATCGATCGGCATGATGTACGGATTTCTCAAGTCGCACTTCACTCGCCCGCCACGCCTGAACGATCGCTCGTACTTCGCCTATATCCGCGGTCAGCAACTTAGGCGCCTTTGTGGCATGGAAACGATCTGGAGATAACCGTCGAGTCGACGGCCCCAATAACCTATGTGCGGAATTTGCGGAAAACTCGCCCTCGATCGTGAAGCAGTGGTGTCGCCCATGCTTGTGAAAGCCATGGCAGACACGATCCGTCATCGCGGACCCGACGATGACGGCTATTACACTGCGGGGCAAATTGCGCTCGGTTTCCGCCGGCTCTCAATCATTGATTTGAAAAGCGGTCATCAGCCGCTCGCCAACGAAGACGATTCAGTCTGGATTGTTTTCAATGGCGAGATTTACAACTATCAGGAACTCCGCACATTCCTGTTGAGCAAGGGCCATACTTTCAAGACGCGCACCGATACCGAGGTGATCGTCCATCTCTATGAAGAGATGGGCGTCGACTGCCTCAAGAAACTGCGCGGGATGTTCGCCTTTGCCATCTGGGACGGGAAGGCGAGAACGCTCCTTCTGGCAAGAGATCGCGTCGGCATCAAGCCGCTTTATTATCATCTTTCCGATCGAGCGTTGACGTTCGCGTCAGAGATCAAGGCGATTCTTGCCGACCCCGAAATCGATCCAGTAATCGCGCCCGAAATGATCGATCGCTTCCTCACGTTTCTATACGTACCAGGCGAAGATACGCTCCTTCAGGGAATCAAAAAGCTGGCTCCCGGGCACTATTTGCTTGTAAGCGATGGCAAGGCTGTCGTCCGGCAATATTGGGATCTCGACTTTCCTCAGTCCTTCGAACAACGAAGCGTCGAGCAGGCAGAATCCCAGTTGCTTGACTTACTTGCAGAAACAGTCAAGCAGCACATGATCGCTGATGTGCCTGTCGGCGTTCTCCTCAGCGGAGGAGTCGATTCGACAGGCGTGCTCAGTCTCGCTGTCAATCAGACCGACAAGAAGGTGAGCACGTTCACGGTGGGTTTCTCGGGGCAACAGGTCGTCGACGAGCGGCCGTATGCCCGGATCGCCGCGGAAAAGTATGGCACCGAGCACTTCGAAACCACCATTGAGGCCAGCGATTTTGCCGCCTTCCTACCAAAGTACGTCTGGCATATGGAAGAACCGGTCTGTGAGCCACCGGCAGTTGCGCTTTATTTTGTTTCGAAGATGGCGCGCGAGCACGTGACGGTTCTACTCTCCGGAGAAGGTGGCGACGAAGCGTTTGCGGGCTACAGCAACTATCGCAACCTGGTTTGGCTTGAGCGGCTCAAGCGTGGCGGATTTCTGCTGAATGGCGCGTTGGCCATGGGAATGTCGTGGGCAGACAGCCTGCTTCCAAGTTCCCGGCTTGCCGAATATGTTCCTCTGATGAGCGATCGCTTTCCTGATTATTATTTGAGCCGGACTGCGAATCCGCACCGCACCACGGGCAATGGACTTGGACGTGTATATTCCGCGGAATTCGCCAAGTCGATCGATCGCGAACGGAGCCTCGAGCCAGTGCGCGCACTGCAGGAGCATATGCGTGGCAAGAATGCACTCCAGGCAATGCTCTATATCGATACAAAAACCTGGCTACCCGACGATCTCCTGATTAAAGCGGATAAGATGACGATGGCCAACTCGATCGAATTGCGTGTGCCGCTGCTTGATCACAAGGTACTGGAATTTGCCGCTTCGCTTCCGTCTCACATGAAGCTCAACGGCTTCAGCACGAAGTACATTCTCAAGAAGGCGCTCGCGGACAAGATTCCCAGAGAGATTCGCGAGCGAAAGAAAGCTGGATTCCCTGTTCCGTACAATTCGTGGCTGCGCAACGAATTGCGTGACACAGTTCGAGATGTATTGACAGACAGCAAGACGACTAGCCGTGGCTACTTCCAGAAAGATGCGATCGAGAAATTACTCGTCGCTGACGCAAACGGCAAGAACCGATCCAAAGAGATCTTCTCCTTGCTTACCCTCGAACTTTGGCAGCGTGCATTCCTGGAGAGAGCAAGTGTTGTTCTCCAGTAGGCAGCGCCGAAGGGCGCTCGATTTGGCAAGTAAAGTTTTCGCGCATACTCCTGGCTCGCGGCGCGTGGCGCAGTTGCTGGGGCGCTCCTCTTCGCTGCGATGCATGGTCTTTCACAACATTGCGGAGAAGGAATCCCCGTTCACTGCCGGGATCGGCGTGAATGCATCGCCTCAGGAATTCGAAGCTACGCTCCTGTTCGTAAACAAGTACTATTCGCCTGTGAGCTTGCAGGAGATTCTGGAAAACACGAATGGCCGCAAACTGCCATCGAATGCGTTACTGTTGACCTTTGATGACGCTTATGCGTCGGTTGCGGAGATTGCAGCGCCCCTCTGCAAACAGCTGAACATACCGGCAGTTTTCTTTGTCAATGCTGCCTTTGTCGATAATCGACGGCTTGCACCCGATAACCTGGTCTGCTATGTTGCCGACCGCTTCGGACTGGAGCAGATCAACGCCGCTGTTCGAGTAGTCTTTGGCGAAAAGCTACCCGTTCTGCGGTCCGTTGGCGAGGTTTTCGGAACGTTCTTCCCCGCCATCTCTCTGCGAGAGCGCGACTCCTTCCTTGGTGCGCTTCGAGAATTGACCGGAATCGACGAACAAAAACTCGCGGCCGAGTCGAAGTTGTACTTAACGAGTGAGCAGGTACGTAGCTTACAATCATTCGGCTTCGAAATCGGAAACCACACTTTCACCCACACGCACTCGAGACAGCTCAGTGTGGAAGAACTTGGGCCAGAGATCGTCCGGAACAAGACCGCATTAGGAGCAATGTCTGGAACGCAGATAAGGGCTTTCAGCCAGCCGTATGGCTCTTCGAAGGATGTTACTCCGGAATTGGCAAGAGTTTTGCGGCAATCGGGCCATGAGGCTGTCTTCCTCAGTGAAAGTACCGCGAATCCGCGGAATCTCGATCTCTTTCGACTCGACCGCGTTAACTGTGGAACCAGAAAAGCTGAAGCGCTTTTCTTTGACTTGGAAGTGATGCCCCGCTTGCGGGCGGTTCGCGACCAGCTCCTGCAACGACGGGCTATTTTGTCGCATCAGAACGACCATACGGTCTGAAAAGAAGGAAACAATGACTCGTGAAGAATTCCTTTTAGAAATGGATGAGCTTCTTGGGTTGCGTCCCGGCGCTCTTCGTGGGGACGAAAAGCTTGAGGAACTTGACAACTGGGACTCCACCGCCCTCATCGGGCTAATTGCCCTTGCCGACTTAGCCACCAATACCGAAATCACTCCCGATCAGGTGATTGGTTGCACGACAGTCGCCGACCTGTTGCGATTAGCTAAGGTTGACGGTCGACCGGAGTAGTGCGGGACGCGAGGGTGCACGAGCGTGCCGTCGAAAATCGTCAATTCCGGCGCGCTGGCTAGGTCCGATCTGCGATCACCTTAGGCAGCGGAGATGAAACGAATGGCATCTGAAGATCTGAAAGACATGCAGTTTCCAATTTCTCCGGCGGTCATTCTGCGAAAGCGGCGTTCGCTGAGGAACGAGCTGATTGCTCGCGCCAATCTCTTACCGATCCGAGTTGCAATTCTAGGTGGTTCGACCACAACTGAAGTCAGAAGCGTATTGGAACTATTTCTTCTTTATTACGGGCTGCGCCCCACATTCTATGAGTCTGGATATAACCGGTACTCTGAAGACGTCCACTTCCAGAGTCAGGATTTGGTCGAGTTCAAACCTGACATTGTATTCCTTCACACCACTTGGCAAAATGTTTCTCAATTTCCCGAGTTATTGGAGAGTGAAGAAAGAGTCGAGCAGCGTGTAAAGGAAGAAGTCGCGCGGTTCGAGGCCATTTGGGAAGCGATTCACGCGAAGCTCGGCGCGATCATCATCCAGAACAATTTTGATCTGCCACCGTTGAGACCGCTCGGCAACCTCGAAGCATCGGAATCCTATACGCGGGTGAATTTTCTGATGCGGCTGAACGCAGAGATGGCAGCCTACGCTCGCCGGCATCCCAACTTCTTAATCAACGATATCCACTATCTCTCAGCGCAGGTTGGGTTGGACAAATGGTGCGGACCTACTTACTGGTACAGCTTTCACATGGCTGTCAGTCCGGCCGCGACTGTCACGCTGGCGCAAAACGTAGCAGCCTTTATTAAGTCGGTATACGGGAAAACCAAAAAGTGCCTTGTTCTCGACCTCGACAATACGCTATGGGGCGGAGTCATCGGCGACGATGGCTTACAGAATTTGCTTTTGGGCAAAGATCATTCAGTCGGAGAAGCCTTCCTTGATTTCCAAAAATATGTCAAGGATCTGAAACAGCGGGGCGTAATCCTGGCGGTCTGCTCAAAAAATGATCCTGCAAATGCAAGAGAAGGCTTTTCGCACCCGGACAGCGTTTTGACTTTGGACGATTTCAGCGCGTTTAAAGCCAATTGGGACCCAAAGCCGGCAAGCATTCGTGCCATCGCCGCCGAACTGAATATCGGCCTGGACAGCATTGTGTTTGTTGACGACAACCCCGCCGAACGCGCTCTTGTTGCCCGCGAGTTACCTGAGGTTGCCACTCCGGATATCGGCTCCGATGTGGCACGCTTTGCTCAGGTGCTTGAAGCAGAGCACTACTTTGATGTGCACGCGATCGTTAAAGATGACCTGAGCCGGTCGGATTACTACAAGTCGAACCAGCAACGAGATGCATATCGAGGGAGCTTCAGCGATTACGGAGACTTTCTTGCATCACTGGAAATGACGGCGGAGATCGCACCATTTTCGTCTGTCTACCTGGAACGAATCACGCAATTAATCAACAAGACCAACCAATTCAATCTCACAACAAGACGATATACAGCAGCCGAAGTCGAAGCCATCGCGCAAGACCCATCGTACGTTACGCTCTATGGCCGCCTTATAGACCGATTTGGCGACAATGGTTTGGTTTCGGTGATCATCGGGCGCGCAACCAACGACACGCTTGAGATCGACCTTTGGCTTATGAGTTGCCGCGTTCTCAACCGCGAGATGGAGTTGGCAATGTTCGATGTGCTCACTCAAGCTTGCCAGGCGCGGAATGTGCGCAAGATGATCGGACTCTATATCCCGTCGAAAAAGAACAACATGGTTGCCAGCCACTATTCTGGACTCGGTTTCACGCGCGATCCACGGAGCACAAACGATCTGCAACTCTGGGCATTCGATGTACATGGGAACGAGCCGGCGAAGTCAAAGCACATTCGCATACTGGCAAATTCAGTGGATGGTAAAGGTAGCCGCGAACACGCGGTCGTCGGGGCTCAGGCGAGTTCGTAAACTTTTGGCCAGCGCGCAACGCCCCCCATCTGGCGACGCG
This sequence comes from uncultured Occallatibacter sp., assembly GCA_964552975.1. GTDB lineage: Bacteria > Acidobacteriota > Terriglobia > Terriglobales > Acidobacteriaceae > Telmatobacter. The sequence goes on from CAZKJB010000001.1 coordinate 27,521, forward strand.
GCCCGGCTGGCTCATTAACAGGAAAGTAATATCCGACCTCAATGTCCGATTCAATCTGGCAAATCGAAGTGGATCAAGCCTCTGGAGACCAGTGGTCGCAGATGCTCGAACTCTTCGACGACGCCAACATTTATCAAACGGCGGCCTACGGCGAGATTCACTGGGGCGCAAAACACCTGAGCCGGCTTGTGCTCAAACGCAATGGAAACATCGTCAGCGTGGCCCAGCTCAGAATCGTTCAGCCGAGCCCGCTCAAGTTTGGTATCGCTTACCTGCGATGGGGGCCGCTTTGGGAACGGGGGGGAGAGGCATTCGATTCGGAGGTGCCTTCTCGCATGGCGCGCGCCATTGAAGGCGAATATGTAAAAAAACGGCGTCTCTTTGTACGGATTCTCCCAAACGCATTCGCCGGCTCTCCACGTGCTCAGATATTTCAATCCGCATTTTCCTCGTTTACTTCTGAGCACCAGGCAGCTGGAAGCAATTACCGGACATTCGTCGTCGATCTCGCGCCGCCAATTGAAGAATTACGAAGCAAACTGGATGCGAAATGGCGAAACAAGTTGAAACAAGCTGAAAAAAACCATCTGACCGTTGTGATGGGAAATGGGTGTGAGGAGTTCCGGGCCTTCTGTGAAATGTATGCGCAGATGCGGAACCGGAAGACTTTTGAAACGACGGTGGATGTGGAAGAATTCGCCAGAATGCAGGCAGTGTTGCCGGAACCGCAGCGGATGCAGGTCTTCATTTGCAAGGATGCTGACGTTCCTTTCGCAGGCGTAGTCGTGACTGCAATTGGCGATACTGCAATTTATCTCTTAGGCGCCACGAGCGATGCCGGCTTGAATGCCCGGGGAGCATATCTTCTGCACTGGAAGGCGATGTCGTGGCTCAAGGAGAATGGCGTCAAGCGGTACGATCTCGGTGGCATCGACCCGGAAGGAAATCCCGGAGTGTATTACTTCAAAAGAGGATTTTCCGGCGCGGATCTTTGCCACATCGCTCCAATTAACGCCTCAGAAAGTCGGGTCTCATCCGCGATCGCGAATCTGGGTTCGCTTGTAAGGCGGGTGTCCCGGTCATCGCACCGGCCCCTAAATCGTCTCAGGCCGACTGAGGAACCTGTTTCATCCGTCTGAGCCAGGAACGGATCCCCTATGCCCGTGGATTTGTCTATCGTCATCGTCGCTTGGAATGCGAAGCACTATCTGGAGTTGTGTCTCGACAGCCTGGCCAAAAATCCGCCGCGACGCAGCATGGAAGTGCTCGTTGTCGACAATGCTTCTGCAGATGCAACCGTTGAAATGGTCGAAAGCAAGTTCCCTTGGGTGAAGCTGATCAAGAGCAAGGAAAACCTGGGATTTGCGAAGGGCAACAACGTTGCCATTCGCCAGTGCGAAGGACGATACGTTGCGCTTGTCAATCCGGACGTCATTGTTTTTCCGGAATGCCTGGATAAACTGGCCGATTTCCTCGATCAAAATCCAGATGTCGGGGATGTGGGGCCGCGGGTCTTTAATCCCGACATGACCCAGCAGAGCACGTGCCGTCGCTTCCCTTCGTTATGGAATAACTTTTGCTCGGCGACTTATCTCGAGCGAATCTTTTCGAAGAATAGATTCTTCGCCGGTGAGCACATGTTTTATTTCGCCCACGACCGCACTCGTGACGTTGATGTGATTGTGGGCTGTTTTTCCATGATCCGTCGCGAGGCTTTTGATCAGGTTGGCTTGCTGGATGAAGGTTTGTTCATGTACGGCGACGACGTGGATTGGTGCCGGCGCGCACGGAACGCTGGATGGAGAGTGGTATTTTACCCGGGCGCGCAGGCGATTCACGATCCGGGGAAGACAACAAAAGCATATCCTGCTCATTTCGCCGTGGCCCAGCAGCGTTCGGTGCTGCGTTATTGGAAGAAGAACCACTCGATGATCGGAGTTCTCGGCATACAGCTGGTCATGGTCATTCACCATGTACTACGCTATGCCACCGCGACTCTTGCGGGTTTCACCCAATCTGGCAAAACGCCCCTGAGTGAGGTACGTAAAAAAATAAGTGGGGCGTGCCTTCGTCAATTGTTTTGCGGGACGTTACCGAGGAAGCCGGAGGAACAGACCGCATCATGAGCATTTCAGATGCTACATTACGGATTGCAGATTATTACAAAAGGTATGGTTTTGCCGCCACGTTGCGGCGTGGACAAATTGCTCTCAACCGATCAATCTTCGCCGCCAGGATGGTCGTCTTCTATTGCGACATGGATGAGCGGAGCTTGCCGAAAATCAAGGTTCCCGACTCCCTCAAGATTAAGCGCCTCAGAACACTTGGCGAAGTGAGTCAAAATCACCTGCAACAAATTACCGCTTTCTGGACTCCGAAACTCGCCAATCAGAAAATCCTTGAAAGGTTCAACAATGGCGCTACATTGTGGCTGGTGGAATTTGAAGAGCGCCTTGCAGGCTACGGTTGGACATTGCGAGGAACAACAATAGCGGAGTATTACTTTCCGATGGGGCCCGCTGATGTGCAATTATTCGATTTCTACGTATTTCCTGAATTTCGCGGCCGCGCATTACACTGGTTTCTTACCGGCTACATTCTGAGGACGCTGGCGGTCGAAGGCGGCGCCAGGGCCTATGCCGACACGCATGAATGGAACCAGGCACAAATCGCTTCTTTCAAGATGACGCCCTTTCGACGCTTGGGCGTTGTTCGGACTTATCAATTTTTCGGCCATCACCTTACACGCTGGGTCGCACCGGAACAAGAAAAGAAAGAGTTGAAGAGTGCGCCTCAAGAAGATGAGACTTTAAATGCTCGTAGATCGAATGCCTAGTTCCTCACTTCTTGAAGCAGTTCCCGCTGGCGGGGTTAAGCTTCACCACTGGGGCTTCGTTTTAGCGTCCATCGAGAAAAGCGCGGAAATGTTTGCGCAGTCCCTTTGCGCGACTTGGGATGGAAAGATCATCTTTGATCCGTTGCAGAAAGTGCACGTCAGTTTCTTGCGGGGAGCTCATATCGGCGATGCGCTGATCGAATTGGTGGAGCCGGGCGGTCCTGATTCGCCAGTCACACGGTTTCTGGCGCGCGGAGGTGGTATGCATCACGTGTGCTATGAAGTCGACAATCTCGAGGCCCAGCTGGCTTTCTCCAAGTCCATCAGGTCAACCGTGGTTCGGAAACCACTTCCGGCGGTTGCGTTTGATGGCCGGCGAATCGCATGGGTTATGACCAGGAACAGACTTTTGATAGAGTATTTGGAAGAAAGCTCCAAAGAGGGCAACTCTTAGAGACTCCGGCAGGTGCCGGCTATTTTACTGTTTTTGTCCGACGAACTCTGATTCATTCCACCTTGGCAAACGATGACCTTAGTCACATTGACTCGAAAGTGTACACGCGAGTAACGTTTTCGTAATGTGCCCAGCCAACCCAGCATTAGATTGCAAAGGTGGAAATTATGTCAAAAGTGGTCTGCTTTCTCCTACATTCCTATAGAGTTGCTCGTTCTTTGAGTCTTCAGCGAAGAGGCTTTTTCATCTCGCTACTGTTCATCACAATCCCCGGTTTCGCGCTGGCGCAAGGCGGCAGCTGCCCCAGTACCTGGACGTCAATTGATCCCAATGGCAATTCGGTATCCATTGCTTCGTACGCGGGGATCTCAAGTTGCTACTATGCTTCGAAATCCATCGGCAACGACTCGAATGCTGGAACCAGCGAATCAGCTCCCTGGGCGCACATACCTGGTATGGCTGGATGCAAAGGAAATTGCGCAGCTGTTTCACCCTCAGCTGGTGAAGGATTTATTTTGCGCGGCGGGGATACCTGGTCAGGATCGGACGTCGGGATCGCTTGGAATTGGCTGGCCTCAAGTTCACACTGGAACTACATCGGCGTCGATCCGAACTGGTATTCCGGAGGCTCATGGGCGCGGCCAATATTCAATATGTCTGGCGCCGCCAATGGCTATGTCATTTTAGGCAATAGCTCCGGCGCCGGCTATTGGTGGATCGACAATATCGAAATCACGGGAATGAACAACGCGATGAATGGAATCTACGCCCAGGGCGAAACCAATATTCGCGCATCCCAGATGTATTTCCATGGGTGGTCCCATACTGGCAATTCGAATAACGTTGGGTTCTTTTCACAAGGCGGAAGTGGTGCCGTGGCGGACCACAACGTCATCGATGGATCTGACTCGAGCAAGAATACGATGAACGGGGTGTACTCTGCCTGGTCGATATTCAAATACAACTACGTGAACTACGTCGTCTCTGCGGTGCTCGGCAACACGGACGAGGTCCACGATAATGTTTTTCAGAACGCTGTAACTTCGGCGGACGGCGACCACTGCAACGAGGTATTCACTTTCTCACCCTTGAGTGGCAACTACCAGCTCATCTACAACAACGTCATCGCTTTCGGCACAGCTTGCTCCGGCGGCGTCAATATGTGGTTCAACGGCAATGGCGGGACGAACGCGGCCTACGTTGGCTACGGATTTGGAAACGTCATCTACAACACTTCGGGTGGCAATCTGATCAACATCGGCAACCACGGCGCTGGAAACTACGGCACATACTACATCTTCAACAACACGCTCGACGGCACAAATGGTGGCTGCGGCGGAACGCTTCCAAGCGGCCCTTACTGGACGCTTTACGAACAGAACAATCATTGGATCGCCTGCGGTTTTCCTCCTCTGATTCCGCCCGTCGGCGGTTCTCTTATCGGAGCATGCACCAACGCTTCGGGATCAGGTTGTAATGATCTGGTTCAATCTCTCTCGGCAGCTAACGCACAAGGATATACCTCGAGCGAGACGGCGCCTTTCTCGCCCGTCAACAGCTGTACTGCCTCGACGTGCGCTACGCTTCAGGCGGGTGTGAATCTCAATGGCAATCCGGTCTGTGCGACCCTCAATGGCGTCAATGCAGACGCATACAATGCCTGCCAGAAGGGCGGTCCAGGCGGATTGAACTACAACACCTCAAACCACACCGTCATAAACGGGCCGAGTCATGCCAACAATTCCCGGCCATCGAGCGGGGCGTGGGACATTGGAGCTTATCAGTTTGCGAACTCACCAACTCCACAACCGGCCACCAACCTCAAGACAACGGTCGCGCCGCAGAATTGAACAACGTTTCTGACCAGGGCTCTAACTGGTCCAGGCAAAATGCTGGACCGGTTAGAGTGTTTTCCCCAACTACACCACCCATCAGAGTCTGATCCATGCAACCTGAAAATCTTTTCTTCGGCGGAGGTGCTGGTACTACAAATCTGCATCCATTGGTCGTGGTGTTCCTGCTCATTGCCATTCCCCTCATCCTGTTTCTTCCTCGCAACAAGGCAATCATTCCTTTCGTAATCGCTTTCTTTACGATTCCATTTGCTCAAGTCGTCTTGTTGGGACCGCTGCACTTCCCGGTCGTGCGAATCCTAATTTTGACAGGATTGGCTCGAGCTTGTTTTCCGGTAAAAGATGGGAAAAGAAAGTTTGCCGGCGGGTTTAACAAGGTTGATCAGGTGGTGGTTCTCTGGGCGTTTGCAGCGTATCTCGTTGTCTCTGCTCAATGGATGCAAGGGCAGGCCATGATCAAGTTCACAGGGGATCTTCTGGATACGCTTGGAGGCTATGTAGCGGTGCGTTTCCTGGTAAGCGACCGCGAAGCTGTCGGCAACGCGTTGAAGGGATTGGCCGTAGTTTGTGTGACTCAGGGCATATGTATGGTCAGCGAGCACTTCACTTACCATAATGTTTTTGCGGTCCTTGGAGAAAACGAGCCTACGATCCGTGAAGGCCACGTCCGTGCCGAGGGAGCTCTGGGCACGCTCTTCGGAGGCACCTTCGCAGGAGTCTCGATCCCGATGTTCCTGTCGCTGTGGCCCGAAAAGAAACTAAGAAAAGTCATCTATATTGGCGTCGCAGGCGCGACCGCAATGTGCTGGGCATCCCACGCAAGCACGTCCATAGCGGCTTTCGGTGCCAGCCTGCTGGCGCTCTGCTTCTGGCCGATCCGGAAACAAATGCGGCTCGTTCGGTGGGGAATCGTAGCTACGCTAGTCGGATTGCACATGGTCATGCATGGTCCGGTCTGGTCGCTCCTCGAAAAAATCGACCTCGGTGGCGGCTCATCCAACTATCACCGATACATGCTGGTCGATAATTGCATACGCCATTTTGGCGCCTGGTGGTTTCTGGGAACTACGCATTACGGCGAATGGGGATTCGATATGTGGGATCTATGCAACCAATTCGTCGCGGTTGCGTTGACCGGGGGCCTCATATCCTTAGTCTTCTTCATCATGATTTACAGCCGCGGCTTTTCCATGATTGGGAAGGCGAGAAAACGGGTAAGCGGAAATTTTAGCCTTGAATGGAGCCTCTGGGCGTTTGGAGCAGTTCTGTTCGCCGATGTCGTCGCATCGTTTGGCATCAATTACATGATTCAGTTGCAGACGGAACTGTTTCTCTCACTCGCTTGCATTTCCGTCATCTCGCTTAATGCGGTAAGGGAGAAAGCTCGAACTGTTGCGGCACGAGAAACAGTGCTGCTTAGCCCTCAAGTCAGTATGGCTGGCGCGGAGCTGCTCGCCGCTGAACATCAAAGAACAGGAACGTAGGCCTTTCGTTCCCCAACTCCTGCCGATCGCAACTTCATCTTAGATCTGTAAGTGCCGAATTTGCGGCCCTGCACCGTGCGGCGCGCTCGCCAGTCTCATTCCCCTGACTTGCCGCATTGGCCTCAACTTGGCGATTGCCGCGGGCGGCTCGGATCGGCTTCGAGCGGTTCGAACAACCGATTCTTCGCCTGAAGAGGCGTTTCGAATACAACAGACGACCTGGCGAAATCAAGAAAACCGCGGTGCCACCGCATCACGTCGCTAGTTTCGAGCTCTACTCAGTTTTGACCGAAGGCCTCACGGAGGCGACCATTGAGTCTCAGCAATAAACCCACGCGTGTTCTGTACAGCTTTCCTCTGCGGCTTGGCGCGAGTCGAATCTGCTACACAGCCTGGCAGCAGGTAAATGGATTAGCGAGTGCGGGAGCGGATTTGCTTGTATTCCCCGCCTCTCTTGGCCGGCCGGTCCCCGCCGGAGTCAAAGTCGTCCCGACTCTCGCCCGAGGCAGTCTTCGTCTTCCATTCCGAGCTGTAGGAAGTGCGCGGGCGGTGGCCTTGCATGACTGGATCGTTGCCCGGCGGATTGAAAAACTCGCAGGCCAGATCGATATCATTCACGCCTGGCCGACCGGTTCGCTCGAGACATTGAAGGTCGCTGCTGCTCTAGGCATACCGACTGTTCTCGAGAGACCGAATGCGAATACTCGTTTTGCCATGGAAGTGGTCAAGGAGGAATGCGACCGATTGGGTGTCGTGCTCCCGGCCGATCACGAGCATGCCTACGATGAGAAAAAGTTGAGGCGGGAAGAGGCTGAATACAAACTCGCTACCCGCCTCCTTTGCCCATCGGAGTTCGTGGTCAAGACCTTTGTCGACAAAGGATATCCCAGAGAACAGCTTGTGCGGCATATATATGGATACGATGAAACCGTCTACTTCCCGGGTCCCGAGGCAAGAGATCCCCGGCAAGGGTTGACGATGATTTTCGTCGGCGTATGTGCGGTTCGCAAAGGCGTGCACTTCGCACTGGAAGCGTGGCTCGATTCGCCGGCAAGTAAAACCGGAAAATTCTTGATCGTAGGAGAATTTCTTCCAGCTTATCAAGAAAAGCTCGCGAAAATGCTCGCCCATCCAAGTGTGAAGGTTTTGGGCCACCGCAATGATGTCGCGGACCTCATGCGCCAAAGCGACATTTTCGTGTTGCCCAGCATTGAAGAGGGATTTGGGCTCGTGGTTACTGAGGCGATGGGCTGCGGCTGTGTCCCACTCGCATCCGAGGCGTGCACTGAGATTTGCAGCCACATGGAAACCGGCATGGTACACCAGATTGGCGACGTCCGGACGCTTTCTCAGCAGATCACTCAGCTGCATGAGGACCGCGCACTGCTTCAACGATTGCGCGCCAACTCTCTTAAGGCATGTCCTGACATCACCTGGACAGCAGCGGGTGTCAGACTTCTTGACGCTTATCGCGAAACAATCGACGCTCACAAGCATTCTGCAACTGCCGCACACTTCGAGCACCCTGTTCCAGCTTGAGTGCGGCCCTGAGACCAGAAGGAAGACCACCCTGATTTCCGAGCCACTTTGAATGAGCCTGAAGGCATCTGTTGTTATCCCGACCTATAATCGAGCCGAAAAAGTCAGATGCGCTGTTTCATCTGTGCTTCAGCAGACTTTCACTGATTTCGAAGTGATTGTCGTTGACGATGGCTCGTCGGACGATACACAACAAGTCCTGAAATCGACATTTGGGAATAAAATTCGCTACTTTTGGCAGCAGAATCAGGGCGCAAGCGTCGCCCGCAATCGGGGAGTCGAAGAAGCAAGAGGCGAGTGGATCGCATTTCTTGATTCCGATGATCGATGGGAGAAAACAAAGCTCGAGTGGCAGTTCAAAGCTCTCGATCAACTTGGCTCCAAATGCGGTGGCTGCTACACCGACGTTCGCTTCTTCAACCACACGGAACAAAAGACCATGTTCCAACTGGCAGAATTGAACTATCGGCACGAGGGTGAAATCGGATTAAACAGCGATGTTCTGAGGTTGTTGGTCAGGCCCGGCGGAGCGGGAATGGTTGTCTGTCTGTCCTCCTTCGTTGGGCGAAAAGATCTCATCCAGGCAACCGGAGGATTCAATCCCGAATTGCTCTACAGCCAGGACAGTGAACTCTTGTTCCGTCTAGCGATGCGAACCGGGTTTGGTTATGTTAATCGCCCGCTCGTCTTGTTTGACCGCGCACCGGTTGAAGACCGCCATATCGGTGTAAGCGCGGAATGGAACAAAATTGATTTCTTTCTTCGCGATAGCCAACAGAGGCTTGAAGGTCTGTTGCCACTGACCGAGGGCCAGCCGGCAAAGGTTCGTGATCTCGTGCGTCGGCAACTCGGATTCATTCATAGCGGTTGGGTTAACTGTTATCTCGAAGAAAAACAGTATCGCAAGGCGCGCCAGGCAGCGCTGAAGGCAGCGCGATTTAACCCGACATTCGCCATTGCCTTTAAAACGCTCTTGACCTGGTTAAGCCCATCCCTGGCCCTGCGGCTCGTGCAAAGCAGGCAATCCAAGAAGGCTTCAGCGTTCACCGTATAGAATCCGCCTCCGAAACCACAGTATGAATAGTCCGACAACAATTTCGTCATTGCCTGATCAAGAAAAAGCGTCAAGCCTTTCAGGGCCACACAGTGATCTCATCGCAGACTCCTGTCCGGCATGCGACCAAGGCGGAGCCCGGGAATGGTTGAGTGCGCCAGATCGTTTTCATGGCAGAAGCGAAAAGTATCGATTGGTGCGCTGCCCCAATTGTTCCCTTGTGTGGCTCGAAAATCCTCCACAACCGCCTGAGATGGGAGAGCATTACTCAACCGCGTACGACAGGCTGATTTCGGCTGCGGGACAAAACTCTCCGGGCCGTTGGCGGGACCGCAATGCGGCCTTGGCGCCATATGTACAATCCGGCGCCATCTTGGACCTGGGATGCAGTTCGGGCGCTTTCCTCAGGACCCTTCGCGGCAACAAGTGGAACCTTTTCGGCATAGAAATGTCGGCTGCGTCCGCAGAGGACGCACGAGAAAATAGCGGGGCTACCGTTTACGTTGGGGATATCCTCGATGCCACGTATCCAGACGAAAGCTTTGATGTCGTGACCTGCTTTGATGTTTTCGAGCATCTCTATGAACCGCGGCGCGTGATCGCTCGGATAGCCAAATGGCTAAAGCCGGGAGGGATCTTTTATGTCCTGGTGCCAAACATCGATTCGGCAGAGGCGCGTGTATTTGGAACATATTGGCATGGCCTCGAATTGCCGAGGCACCTCTTCCATTACTCGCCGAAGTCGTTGAGACTCCTGGCGGAATCTGCGGGGCTTCACGAAGTATCGCTTGAGACGCACCGCAATCCCGCGGTCGGAACCAGTCTCCGCTACGTGTGGGATGGGGTCTTTCGTTCCGTTGGCATTCGCCGAACACCTGCGGCCTATCTTGGTGAAGCCAGCCTCCCGTGGAAAGTGGCGCGGAAACTTACGCGCATGACGATCTTGCGTGCGCTCCTGGCCATGGCTCCTCTTGCCGGGCAGGGCGAATCGATTCACGCGATCTTTAGAAAAGAGACGGGTTCTAAGTAGTCATTCCTGGTCAGCCCGTTACCTTCGTTGAAACAAATTTCTGTCATTCAACTCCGATTTATCGAGTCTAACTAGACAAAGGAAAAGATGAGTCTAAGCAGCAAATTCGCTGAAATGAAGGCTAAGATTACCGCTTCGCTGATGGGCGATGCGCTTCGAGCCAAAGCTATGCGTGGTGGAGTGTGGCTTGGATCGGGCAGCGTAGCCGAGCAGACTGCGCGATTCGTCCGCAATATGATATTGACTCGGCTCTTGGCCCCCGGCGCATTTGGTGCAATGGCTCTTGTCAGCTCTTCTTCAGCAATTGTGGGCTCTTTAACTGAGATTGGCCAAAGGCAAGCCGTCATTCAAAACCCGAGAGGTGGAGAGAAGGAGTATCTGGAAGCGGGTTGGTGGTTGGGCTTTTTGCGCTCCTTCGGAACCTATCTAATCATTTTCGCAATGGCGCCGTTCGTCGCACATTTCTATGGCATGGAAGAACTATCGCCGTTGCTGCGGGTGGCCTTGCTCGGCGCTTTGTTTGATGGCGCCATGAGCCCCCGCTCGGCGCTGGCCCAAAGGGAGATGCGATTTGGCCGGTGGGCCATCATCAGCAATGGCGGCGCGATTTGCGGCGTGGTTCTAACGGTCGTTCTCAGCTTTATTCTGCGGGACGTGTGGGCGTTGGCGATTGGGCTGGCAAGTGAGTATGCTTTCCGATGCCTGTTTTCCTACATCTTGTACCCCGGGCTTCCTTCGCTTCGTTGGGATCCGAGTGCTAGACGGGAGCTTTATAGTTACTCGAAGCAGGCGATGGGATTATCGTTTATGAATCTCATCTTTTCCCGTACCGACATCTTTGTCCTGGGAAAACTATATTCCCCGACTCAACTCGGTGTTTACTCAATGGGAGTCGCATTGATTGGGACTCCAGCTACCTTCGTGATCAACATGCTGGCTCAGGCGCTTTTCCCGGCATTTGCCAAGGTCCAGCATGAGAAGGAACGTATCAATAAAATCCTCATCGAAGTTACTTCTTGGCTAATACTTATCGGCTTGCCAGGGGCGGTTGTCGTTTATCTATGCGGTTCGACCCTTCTCTCGACGGCTTATGGCAGACGCTACGTAGGCGCGGCGGCTCCACTCGCAGTCGCCGGCATCGTCGTCCTTCTGAACACTCTCAATGCATGCATCACGTGTGTGTTTTCTGCCTTGGGACGTCCCGGCCTTCACCGGCGCGCCGTCGCGGCCTCGGCTGTGATTATGATCATCGTTAGCTATCCATGCTGCAAAGCTCTGGGCATCGTTGGCGGTCAGGTCGCGGCTCTCATGGCGATCATCGTAAGTTATGGCCTTCAGGTCGCGCGCATGCGTGATTTGACTGGATTGAATCTGCTTCGCTATGCGCGGCCTGTCGTGCCGGCCGCGCTGGCGGCTGCCGGAATTTTCTTAGTCGGCTATGGAATCCGTTTGCTTGGCCTCGCTGTTAATCCAGCAATTGACATTTCTCTGGTAATGGCAGCGTGCTTGATCGCCTATGGCCTAAGCGTTCCGGCGTTCATGCGGGCGAATCGTTCTACATAGAACCTCATCCAGTTACTGAAAACATCTCATCCCGAATGCGATTGCATCAATAAATCGGTGTAAGGTTCAATCGGTTAGCTGCCAGTCCGAATTACCAGATCTTGTGCAAGGAGCTTAGCGTGCCGGCAATCAGTCGTCGACGTCCAAGTGAGGACCCTTTGGCGTTAATACCGAAATGCAGAACCAAGCTGAATAGCCTCTGGCTTCGGTGGTATTATCCCTTCTCATCAATTGGAAGCCGTGTTTCGTTTCATCACACCAGCAAGGTGTCTCGTCCCCGTGCAGGGAGGATCAGTTTAGGCAACTCGGTGAGCCTTCGGGAGTATGCATGGCTTAGTGTCGCTACTGAGGAGCCCTGGGGAGATCCTGTCATCGTGATGGAGGACAATTGCCACGTCGGTTTCGGGAGTATTATCTCGGCCAGGAATCGAATTCACTTGGAGCCTCATGTGCTGGTCGGCCAAATGGTGCTGATCATTGATCACAATCACGCATATGAAGGCATCTCAACGCCGATTGTCGATCAGGGCATCAATGAGGGCGGCACCATCCGGATCGGAAGCGGAACCTGGATCGGTCATGGCGCCTCAATCATTTGCCCGCGGGGCGAGTTGAAGATCGGAAAAAACTGCGTGATCGCGGCGAATTCGATGGTCATGCGAAGCATTCCGGACTATTCAGTGGTTGCTGGATATCCGGCGACCATTATTCGCCAATTCGATCCCGAAAAAGGCATATGGCGAGCGGGTGGACGCAAAGACAGGGCAGTTTCCGCTGCGGAAGAAGCGCTGACGGCTGATCCTTTACGCTGAAGCGCAATTTCCTTGAGTACATTTGAGCGCCGTGTGCACTGGGCGCCGCGCCATCGTAAATGTAGTAGTAACTGGAAGTAAACCTCAGGCAGGTAGCGCGGCAACCTCTTCAACGTATCGAAACTAAACTTAATTAAGATCCAAAGGCGGAAGATCAGTGAAATGCGGTAATCGCTAATACTTGGATCTGATCGCTCACTGAACAGAGTTGAGCAAAATCCATACTGTGTGGGTCATTCTACCGAGGACCGACAGGTTGCCAGCCACAATCTGGCCTTAACTAAAGAGGTCACGATGAACGACGAAAGGATACTTTGATGGGCCCGATAGCAGGTGAGGCCGATTTGTTCTCCCTGCGCGGCAGGACGATTCTGGTAGCTGGAGGGACGCGCGGTATTGGCAGGGCTATTTCACTTCGCTTTGCGCGTGCAGGCGCTCACGTCATCGCCAACTTCCTCCGAAACGAATCATCGGCGAATCAACTGACAGCGGAGGCAGCTCAAGAGAATCTACATATTTCTCTTTGCCGCGCGGACCTGACAACCGATAAGGGTCTCGAAGTAGTGAACCAGACGGTGACCGAAGCGCGTCCGCAATTGTCCGGACTTGTCTTTTGCGCAGCGACAGGAGTCCATCGCCCAATCGACGATCTTACTGACCGTCATTTCGATTTCATCTTCAATCTAAATACTCGAGCATTCTTCAAACTGGTGAAGCTCATCAAGCCGCATCTCTCTAATGGATCGAACATTCTCGCAGTCAGTTCCTGGGGTGCTTCTCGTGCTCTTCCTGATTACTCGCTGATCGGCTCTTCGAAGGGTGCCCTGGAATCTCTGGCGCGGCACTTAGCCGCCGAATTGGCCGCTGCCGGAGTTCGCGTCAACATTCTCACCGCGGGCGCCGTTATGACCGATGCCTGGAAGTCGATCCCGAACAGTCAGAGTCGCATCGACAAGACGGTTGAAAGAACCCCCTTGGGACGGCTCGTAACTGCCGAAGAAGTCGCCCACGCTGCGCAGTTTCTATGCTCCGATGCTGCCTCGGGCATCATCGGACACACTTTGATTATTGACGGTGGCTCAGGGATTTTGGCCTGAGAATTTACGAAGTTCGCTTGCCAACTCAAACACTCATTGAACAGAAGGAAAGGATAAGATGAGCGACAAAGAATACGTACTAAACAAAGTTCGTCAGGCCTTCAAAGCCGCGTTCGACATTGACCCGGAAACCGTAACTCTGGATACCAGTGCGAGCGATATTCCTCTGTGGGATTCCGTGGGCCATCTGTCTCTCGCTAGCAGCCTTGAAGAGGCGTTTGGAATCACTCTCGATGTGGATGAATTAATGGAGATGGAGAACGTCCGGGAAATCGTCCGCGTCATTACTCCGAAGCTTTCTGAGAAAGTGTAAATTGACTCACGATACCAGCTCGAATTTTGCCCATCGTCTCATTGAGCGCCTCGGTCCGCGGTCCGGTTTCATTGATGCGGCCACCGGGAGTGCCATGGGGCCCGAGGAACTCCCGCGGCGCATCGCAGCCTACGGTACTCGATTCGTGGCAGCCGGCCTCGGGGCAGGCGATCGAATATTGATCGGCTGCGCTCTCTCTCCGGCAAGCGCTTTGGCATATTTGGGTGCAATTTACGCGGGCTTGGTGGCTGTTCCCATAGACGAGCGGACTTTAATCACTTCAGCGCCGAGTCTGGTTGACGCCTGCGGCGCCAAGGCTGTTTGGAGCGAATCGGCTCTTCGCGGCGAAATTGCCCGCGAACTCGGAGTCCCTTCCCTGCATGGCGATCTAAGCGATGGTGTCAATCAGCTCATCCAACCTGCCGCTCGCTCAGCGTCGGACTTGGCAGCCCTGATGGCGACGTCTGGCTCAACAGGCGTTCCCCGCTTCGTGATGGTAAGTCATGGAAACTTGTTAGCGAATACTGAAGCGATCATTCGCAGCCAAGCTCTGGCCCATGATGAAAGCGCAATGCTCATCTTGCCGGTAAGTTATTGCTTCGGCGCCAGTGTTTTGCATACACACCTGTATCAAGGCGGCTCCGTCGTTTTCGACCGGCGATTCATGTTTCCCGACAAAGTCCTTCAGGCCGCGGCGCAGTATGAATGCACCACATTTGCCGGCGTACCAACTGCCTATAACATCCTTCTTCGGCGATCGAGTATTCGCCAGATCTCTATGCCGCATTTGCGCCGTTTTCTTCAGGCGGGCGGCGGCCTGGCGCGCGAGCGAGTCGCCGAGATGCGTGAACTCTTTCCGCATGCCAGTTTCTATGTAATGTACGGGCAAACCGAAGCAACTGCGCGCATAACCTGTATGGATCCCGGCCGCTGGCACGAAAAAGAAGGAAGCGTGGGCCAGCCGCTCGATAACGTGACGGTGTCGATCGTTGACGACAATGGAAAGCCTGTCGAATCCAATCATGTCGGCCAACTCGTTGTAAAAGGGCCTTCGATTTGCCAGGGCTACTTTAACGACCCGGAGGAAACGCGCCGCGTATTCAAGGACGGTTGGCTGAAAACCGGTGACCTCGCGCGGCAGGACGCCGAAGGATTTCTGTGGATCGAAGGTAGAGCAGGATCTTTTCTCAAAATCAGGGGAACGCGCATCAGCCTGGCTGAAGTAGAAGCGAAAGTCGCTTCGATCCCCGGGATTTTCGAGTGCGGAGCCTGCGCGGTCGCGCACCCTGAAGCCGGCGAGGCGCTCGCGCTCTTTGTTGTGCCCGATGCGTCTGGGCAGCACTTGACGAACGAAATCCGTCATCATTTGCCGGCTCATTGGACGCTTCATTCCATCCGCATCGTTTCTGAGTTGCCGAAAACATCGGCCGGCAAAATTGCGCGCGCGGCGCTTGCTGAAATGACCAAGGAGCTTCATGGAACAGCTCAGTGAAGAGATAGACAGGATCCTTGCAGTTCCTCCATACGGCGAAGCGCCGGAGGAGAAGGAAGCCATTCTATTGGGACTTCTGCAGCAGGAGCTCAGCTCCGGCTGCAGTCGCCATCCTGGCTACGAGAATTATGTCCGCCAGTGGCCGATCGACTATCGCTCAGCAAGCCGGGTGGCCGATCTCCCGTTTCTGCCTGTGAGCCTGTTGAAGGCAAATCCGCCGCTTTCGTTTATCCCTCCCGGCGAAGTCAAAAGGACTTTAACTTCAAGCGCGACAACGTCGCAATCACCAAGCCGGGTCGTGCTTGACGCAGCGACTTCGCGGCGCATGACCAAGGGAGTAGTAACGATTGTTCGCGACTTCATTGGGACTTCGCGAAGGCCCTACCTGGTCGTCGATACTGCGGATCTTATGCGAGGCGGAGGCGACTTAGGAGCGCGTGGCGCAGCCATTCAAGGATTGCATCCCTTCGCCAGCCAGGCCACTTACTGCCTGAAAGTCGATGAACAAGGGGATCTCGCGCTCGACCGCGATAAGCTTCTCGAATTTGCAGAGACTCATCGAAACGCGGAGATACTGGTCTATGGTTTCACCTATATCTTGTGGAATCATCTGGTGAAACCTCTTGTTGCTGAAAATATCTGCCTCAATCTGGCTCAGGTTCGGATCCTCCACAGCGGGGGCTGGAAGCGGTTGCAGGAACAGGCGGTAGAGAAGGCCGTTTTCAATCAGCAACTGGCGCGCGTCTTCGGCTGCTCTCCGGAATGTGTGATCGATTTCTACGGGATGGTGGAGAGTGTTGGGGTTATCTTTCCCGACTGTCCTGCGGGCAACAAACATACACCTGTCTTTGGCGAAGTGATCGTGCGTGACCCGCTGACCCTCGAGCCTGTCAAGGCTGGCGGTTACGGCATCGTTCAGGTATGCAGTGTCTTGCCAACGAGTTTCCCCGGCAATTTGCTTTTGACGGAAGATATGGCCCAGGTAATTGGCTATGACGATTGCTCCTGCGGAAGACGGGGCATCAGCTTTCGTTTCGCTGGGCGGGTTCCTAAAGCAGAGGTTCGCGGATGCGGCAACCTGGAAATCAAACGATCGGCCGGTAATTAGATGACCACGCTTTCGAACGTTCAATTTGTTCATGACGTCGAATCGCCGGCTGCCATTCTCGAAGCAGGCGCCGAGTTAAAGCGCGTCGTCTCTGAAGAACCGATCCGGCCGGACGAAGTGATTTCTCTTTTTGAGAACTGGGCCAAAAATTTGGACTCGCGCGAACTAGACGAAATTCCCGGGATTGTTTTCCTGAGAATGTGGTTGAGACGGGGCACACTCGAGCCAATTGTCGCGCGGGAGCTCGGCGCCAACAGCGTGAACGGTGGTTGGACAGACTATGGACGGGCCAGGTGCAAGCCGTTTCCGCTTGGCGTGATCGGTCATTGGCCGGCCGGCAACGTTGAAATTCAGCCCATTTTGTCAATGACCTGCGGTTTGCTGGGCGGCAACGCCGCTTTGGTGCGTATTCCGAAGGACTTGGTTGAATTGACGCAAATCCTGACCAGCCGCCTGGCCCAAAGCGATCCGAGCGAACGGTTGGTGCGCCGGATCTTTATGGCCGCCTTCGACCATAGCCGTCTGGATTTGCACGAAGCCATGGCGCGCTCGGTCGACGGCGCAATGATTTGGGGTGGTCAGGAATCGGTCCTCCAGGTTCGATCCCTTCCATTTCCCCACTGGGCGAGAATCGCGGTATTTGGTCCTCGCATCTCCGTCGCGGCAATGGACTCCGGAGCGTGGGGCAGTCCCGCGGACCAGAAGACCTGGTGCCTGCGCATGGCGCGTGATCTTTGGCAGTTTGACCAGCAGGCATGTTCTTCGCCGCAGGTCCTGTATCTCGAAAAGAGTTCGGAACAATCCACTGATGAGTTTCTGACTAACTTGAAAACTGCGTTTGAGAACGAAGACCGCGCACATCCGCGGCAGGTAATCTCTCCGTCGCTTTCTTCGGCGATCGCCAAAGCGCGCGCTTCCTGGCTACTCGACGATCCCTCTCACCGGGCATTCTTTCCTATCGGACCCGATTGGACAATTCTCGTCGGCTCTGGCGCCGATGTTCCGCCTCCCATTCAAGGCAAGACTCTCTACGTCCTCGAAGTCGACGACTTGAAGGATGCAATTCAAAAGTTGGACGGAAATGTCCAAACGCTGGGTTTGGGCTTCGCGGATCCAGAGAAGGAAAACGAGATTGCATCCATTGCAGGCCAGCGAGGCATTGACCGCGTTGTAAAACTCGGCCGCATGCACACTTTTGTGCCGCCGTGGGATGGGGTCGACTTGATCCGGCCGATGGTCCGTATGGTTCGTCATGTCAGTTCCGCAGAATAACTCACACTCCATTGAGGAAATGAAAATATGAACGATGGTAAGGCATTTCTGAACGGTCTCGACCTGAAGGCCAGGACTTTTGCCGCCGCCGCGCGGACCACTGTAACTGCAAACGATGAGCTTTGCTCCTGGCTGCTTGACCCACTCGCTCGCTGGGCTCGCTCTGCCTATGGCGATCAGACTTTCGAAGATGCTGCGAAGGGCTATGCCCAGTACTGCATGGGCGTTTGGAAGTCGCAACAGCAATACGAGAAGAACGGGAAGTACAGCCCCGAATCCATGCCCGAGATTGTTTCCGAGGTCTATGAGCAAGAAGGCTACATGGTTCCCTACATGTGGGCCGCGATCCTGATCTATCCCTTCTGGCCCTCGATGATCAATCACATCGCGCTCTATCGCGACGACTTTATCAAAGAACTGCCGCGTGATGCGAAAGTCCTTGAGCTGGCCTCCGGCCATGGAGTCATGGGACTCCTTGCAGCAGAAACGAGATCGGATATTCGTGTCGAGGGATTTGATATCAGCCCGCCCGCGGTGGCCGTGTCGAATCGTCTCCGGGGCGCCTCGGGGATGGAAGACCGCGTGAGCTTCGAAGTAAAGAACGCACTTAATTTGGAGTTAGCCGGAACTCGAGGCACTTACAAGGGAATCATCGCGGCCATGCTGGCCGAGCATTTGCAGGATCCTCGACCGTTATTCGAAGTCATTGCTCACCATCTTGCCGACGACGGCATCGTCTTCTTCAGCACAGCCCTTGAATCCGCGCAGCGTGACCATACTTACGAATTTCATCGTGAAAGCGAACCTCTCAAAATGGCCGAGGAAGTCGGGCTCCGGGTTACGAAGCTCATCAGTGACGCGGGAAATCCCGTTCCTGGTGGCCGCTTCCTCCCTCGCGCTCTCGGCATGATCCTGCGCAAGCGCTGAACGCTTGTAATGGTCCTATCTTCGACTCAAAATTTGACGTCCACTCAACGGTTTTCTCAGGAAAGTTACGATGATTATGACGTTTGAGCAGGTGAAGTCGTGCCTGAAACAGCGCTTCCCGATGCTCATGGTCGACCGGGTCTTGGAATCGGAGCCAGGCAAGCGAATCAAAACCCTGAAGAACGTGACTGGTAACGAGATCCAGCTTGTCGGTCACTTTCCTGATCACGCCATCATGCCCGGAACCTGCATTATTGAAGCCATCGGTCAGAGCGCGTCTCTCTTGTTTAGCCACGATACAGGCAAAGGCATGAATCCGGGAGAATTCATGGCGCTGGCTGCAGTCAACGATATGCGGTTTTTAGCGCCGGTGTTTCCCGGCCACACCATGATTATGGAAATCAAGATCCTTAAGATGACCGAGGAAGCAGCTTTAATCGAGGGAGTCGCCACCGTCGACGATACAGTTGTAGCCCGTGGCAAGTTAAGCTTTGCCCGCATGATGGTTTGAACCCCTGCTAGAGTGATCCCTCTTCACATCTGTCCACCCAAGGACGCGGGAACTCTCGCGGCATGAAGTCGGCCGCCGGCCTTCTCCGCAAATGGAACGTCCGGTCACCCTCAGCCACCCGACGGTGAATACCGAAAGCAGCAACCGCCCGTTTGTACATGCCACCACGAGATCGACAAAGCAACCATGAATAACAAACCTCTCATTTCCGCCGTTATTCCCACTTACAACCGTACGACCCAGACATTCACGGCCATCGAAAGCGTTTTGGCCCAGACCTATCCGAATGTCGAAGTCGTCGTCGTGGATGACGGTTCGATCGATGGCTCGAATGAGGTCGTTGAAAAGTTTGTCGAGGAAAAAGTTGCTGCCGGCCATCGGGTATGCTTTGTTCGCCAAAAAAACCAGGGAGCAAGTACAGCTCGAAATACCGGGATTGCCAAAGCGAGCGGAGAGTACATCGGGTTCCTCGATTCAGATGACATTTGGCTGCCTGAAAAGCTGGAATGGCAGCTCAAAGCGTTCCAGGAATTCGGAGCTGAGTGCGGCGCCTGCGTAACGGATGCTCATTTGGTGAGCGCTGCCGGAATGGATTGCAGCAGCTTTGAAGGGACCGGAAGGGTCTATGAACATCCGATCGGGATCGATGAAGATGCACAGAAGGTGCTTGCGGCATCCTTCTGTTACTGGGTGTCGAGTCTGGTCGCACGGGCCGACATACTAAGAAAAATTCATGGATTCAACCCGGCGATCTCCTTCGTGGAGGACCGTGACATCTTCTTTCGGCTTTCACTCGTAACTTCCATTTCTTATGTGAACAAGCTCCTCATTCGCACCGACAGGACACCATCACCCCCAGGTTCGACCTGCCGCCCCTGGGACAGACATGATGTGCAATTCCGGCAGCAGCAAGCGATGCTGGAAAGTTGGCTCAAAATGGGCCCTCAAGTGCCGTCAGATGTGCGCAAGGTCATCAATCGCACTTTAGGTTCCTTGCACTCAGCACAAGCGAACTGGCACCTCGAGAACTCGCGCGATGCCGAAGCTCGCCGATCGGTCACGGCAGCTCTCAAATACAAGAAATCGGCGGGTGTATTGGCGAAGTTCGCAATAACCTGGGTTTCTCCCGTCTTGGCCAGGAGCATCTCTCCGAAAACGAGGCCAATAGGGACCGCGGGACATGCCTCTTGAGTGAGCGGCTCCGCCTCCCTTCGGCGTCGGCGGGTGCTATGCGACGAGAAGCAGAAGTCAGACGGCCACTTTAGACACGCGGGTCATCCTACCGAGTAGGATCACGATTCAGATTACCGGAGAAATTGATGGCGGAATTGCTCATCGAGGCTGATCACATAGAGCGCCAGTATTGGCGAGATCTTTGGCGTTACCGGGAGTTGTTTTTTTTCTTTACCTGGCGGGATTTGCTCGTGCGCTACAAGCAGACGTTCGTCGGGGTCAGCTGGTCGCTGATCAGGCCTGTGCTTACGATGCTGGTCCTCACGATTGTATTCGGGCGGTTGGGCAAAATGCCGGCGGAAGGTGTTCCCTATTCGCTTTTGGTACTTTGCGGGATGTTGCCTTGGCAGTTCTTTTCAATGTCGATGTTTGAAACTGGGGAGAGCCTCGTCGCGAACTCGAGCATGATTTCCAAAGTCTATTTCCCGAGGCTTGTAATGACCGCAAGCAAAATCATGACAAGCCTTGTAGATTTCCTGATTTCGGTCGCGTTTCTCGCCGTGCTGATGATCTGGTATCGTTACGTGCCGCCCGTGCATATCTTGCTCCTTCCTTTTTTTGTGCTGCTGATGATTGGTGCATCGCTAGGAGTTGGTTTGTGGGTTGCCGCCCTCATGGTTGAATATCGCGATTTCCGTTTTATTGTTCCCTTCTTCGTCCAGTTTGGCCTTTATCTTTCGCCGGTTGGATACTTAAGCAGCGTTGTTCCGGCCAGGTATCGCCTCTTCTATGCGCTCAATCCGATGGTGGGAATCATCGACGGCTTTCGGTGGAGCGTGCTAGGCACTAAGGGCGGCATTTACTTGCCCGGCGTCGCAATCGCAGTCGTTGACGTAATCCTCCTTCTCGTATCGGGAATTTGGTATTTTAGAAAAACCGAACGAACTTTTGCCGACGTTATCTAAGAAATGCTAAGCCAATCATTCACAACTTTTTTCCCACGCTTCACGTATTGCTCTCACGGGGATGTTATCTAAGAAATGCTAAGTCAATCATCCACACTCCCTGCCAAGTCCGATTCCGTCATTACGATCGAGAATCTCGGCAAGATGTATCATATCGGCCGGCAACGAGCCAAAGGTGACGGTCTGCGCCATGCCATCGAGGGCGCCATGCGCACGCCGCTTGCTTGGCTCCGCTCTCGCGGAGAGGAAAAGCCCAAACAAGTTGATTTCTGGGCGTTGAGGGGTGTTTCGTTCGAGATCAAGCGTGGCGAAGTCGTCGGGATTATTGGCAGCAACGGTGCAGGGAAGAGCACCTTGCTGAAGTTGTTGAGCCGAATCACTGTACCCACCGAAGGGCGAATTCGCACCGTCGGCCGAATCGCCAGCCTGCTTGAGGTTGGCACTGGATTCCATCCGGAGCTCACTGGCCGGGAAAACATCTTTCTTAATGGCGCCATCCTGGGCATGGCCCGCGCCGAAATCATTCGCAAATTTGACCAGATCGTCGAATTCTCTGAGATTGAACAATTTCTCGACACGCCTGTAAAGCGCTACTCCTCAGGCATGTATGTCCGGCTGGCGTTTGCGGTTGCTGCTCACCTTGATCCCGAAATATTGATCGTTGACGAAGTACTGGCCGTCGGCGACGCTTCATTTCAGAAGAAATGCCTGGGTAAGATGGGAAGCTTCGCCGATACCGGAAGGACAGTTGTCTTTGTCAGTCACAACCCCGAGGCGGTTCGGACCTTGTGTCAAAGAGTGGTTTGGATAAAAGATGGCAGGGTTCACAAAGATGGTCACGCGGATGAAGTCGTTGGGGACTACTTCGATAGCATAGCCACCCAAAAAGTCAAAACGGTGACGAAGCAGGATTTTGGGTTTACTGTGACGAAGGTCGTGCTTCGAGATGACTCGGGGCAGGTTCGCAGAGAGTTCCAGCCTGGCGAAGATCTGATTGTCGAGATAAATTACGACGCGCAGAAGCCTTTGGAACGACCCTATGTTACTCTCGGCATTTCCGGGGCGAATGGTACGTGCTTTACAGCCAACATGTTGCTTGACGGCCGCAGACCCGAGGTGCTGGTCGGCGAAGGCAAACTTTCCTGCCGATTCAAATCCATACCCCTGTTCCCACAGAAATACACAGTGAAAGTGTCCATCAGGGCGGAAAACGGTAGCGACTATGTCATTGGTTACCAGGACGCCGCCTATTTCGCTGTAGTCTGTGACCTCGCCGACTACGGATTCAATGGAGATTTTCTCACACGGGCCACGACGTCGACCCCGGTGGTCGTGCCTTATGAATGGCAGTTGCCTGATGGAACAATTCTTCCTGTTTCGTTGGAAACACCGCGGAAGTTAGCGACAACAACATAGCAGCAGACATCAAAGCGCAGCGGGATCCACCACCCTTCAAATTTCTCGCCACTCCCTTTTCGAGTAATTAGAGAAAGCTCTGCCATGACGGGTCGATCAATTGCAATCATCCCGGCTCGTGGCGGCTCAAAGCGCATCCCACGCAAGAACGTCAGGCCTTTTGAGGGAAAATCGATCATCGGATACACACTCGCCGCAGCTCTGGAGAGCGGCCTCTTTCAGCGCGTGGTGGTCAGCACCGATAGTGAAGAAGTTGCAGAGGTCGCGCGGGAATGCGGAGCCGAGGTTCCATTCTTGCGCGATGCGAGCCTTGCAGATGATTTCACGCCGGTTTCGTCGGTCACGGCCGACGCGCTGTTTCGTCTTGACCCCACTCGTGAACAATTTGAATGCGTCGCTCAGCTTATGCCGAACTGCCCGCTGCGCACCTCGAACGATGTTATCGATAGTTACAGACAGTTTGAGAAAACCGGCGCCGAATCGCAGATTTCAGTCGTGCGTTATGGCTGGCAGAATCCCTGGTGGGCAATGAGACAGAATGAGAAACACGAATTGGAACCGGTATTCAAAGCGGAGATGACCGCGAGAAGTCAGGATCTCCCGGATCTCTTCTGCCCGACCGGTGCGATCTGGTGGGCCAAAACGGAAGTTCTGCGCCGGGCGAAGACATTCCATGTCGAGGGAAGAACAGGTTGGGAAATTCCCTGGGAGCGTGGAATTGATATCGATACCCTCGACGACTGGAAGATGGCCGAAGTGTTGTCCAGGCTCTTGTAGCGACAAGACACCTAATACCCAAGCCCTTGGTCGACAACGGGCTCATTTAAGGATGATTGTTATTGCCGGACACATCTGAACCTCTCGCTGTTTATACGACGATATACCCCGGGGTTGAGACCTATTTAGGCGAGTGGTACCGCTCTTTGTGCGAGCAGACTGACACAGGGTTTCAACTCTGGATCGGCTTGGACGAGTTAAGAAAAGAATCGATCCAGAATTTGTTAGGACCGGATCTGAGGGCGAATTGGATCGAAGCCCCCTCAGGAGCCACTCCCGCCGAAATCCGGCAAATGGCGCTTGCCAGAATCGTCGAATCTGCATCCGGGGTCGTGCTGGTAGATAGCGATGATTTACTGCACCCCACACGTATAGAAGCGGCACGATCGGCTTTGCAGTCCAGCGAACTTGTGGGCTGTGCGCTGCGACTTATCGATCAACAAGGCAAAGACCTCGACTCGGTTTTCAACTTGCCGCCGCTTCTTCAACCCGAAGATGTCTTGCCGCGCAACAACGTTTTTGGATTCTCCAACTCAGCTTTTCGTTCCGAACTTTTGAAACGAATTCTGTCGATCCCCGCCAGTGCAGTCTTGGTCGACTGGTTCCTGGCGACACGTGCCTGGCTGTTGGGTGCCAAACTTGCCTTTGATCGTGAACCCCGTATGGCATACCGTCGGCATCCGGGGAACACGGCTTTGGTCACACTCCCGTTCAGCCCGGATCAGGTCAGATATGCGACGGCTTTGGTCTGCCGGCATTTTCGCCTGCTGCTCGCCGAATCATCGCTGGAGTTCATGCCTGATCGCCACATCGAACTCAAGAGAGTTGCCAAAGACGTGGAAGAATTTAACCAGCACATGATTCTAAATCCGGGTAAGCTCGAGGGCTATGTGGGTGCGTTTAATGCTCTCGCGCCCCAGCAGATCTGGTGGTCATGTGTTGCCTATCCAGCCTTGAGTCATTTGTGGAGGCAGTGAAAAGATTGAGTATGAAAAGCATGATGCTTGGAGAAGTGGAAATTGGGCCGAATCGCCCCCCCTATATCATCGCAGAGGTAGGATCGAATCATAACGGTGATATGAATCTCTGCCGCCGATTGATTGATGCGGCTGCAGAAGCCGGAGCGAATGCTGTCAAGTTTCAATCGTGGACCGATAAGTCACTCATTGCTGAAGAGGAATACGCCCGCAACACAGAGTATTCCGACAAGAAGAAACACTTCGGCTCATTGAGAGAAATGGTTACTGCCTATCAGTTGACTTCGGAACAGCATCGCGAGGCACATGCTCACTGCCAGGCCGCAGGAATTGCATTTTGCTCGACACCTTTCTCGATCGAAGAAGTCGATCTCCTCGAAGAGCTCGACGTACCGTTCTTCAAAATTGCTTCAATGGATGTGGTGCATCTGCCTCTCTTGAAGTACGTGGCCCGCAAGCAGCGGCCGGTCGTCATTTCAACCGGCATGGCCACACTTGGAGAGATTGAGGAAGCTGTCGAGGTGGTCCGCGCTGAAGGGAATGAGCAGATCGTCCTTCTGCATTGCGTCTCAATCTACCCCCCTGAATATGGCACAATTCATCTCCGAAATATGGCAACTTTGCAGCGAGCCTTCGATGTGCCCGTGGGGTTCAGTGATCATACTCTGGGCACCGCCATTCCACTTGCAGCCATCGCAATTGGCGCATGCATTATCGAAAAACACTTCACGCTCGATCAGGATATGGAAGGCTGGGATCACGCCATCTCTGCCGATCCCGTGCAACTGAGAACGATTGTTACTGAAGGAAGAAATATCTTCTCCGCGCTGGGCGATACCCATAGAGTTGTCAGTCGAGAAGAGATGGAGAAGCGCAAGAAATTCCGGCGGAGTCTCGTCGCAAGGCACTCGCTCGAACAGGGACATCTGCTGATCGAATCGGATCTCGATGCCAAGCGCCCTGGCACCGGGATATCTCCCAGCGAACTTTCCTATGTCATCGGGCGGCGTCTGGTATGCGACGTCGCTGCGGACCAGGTGCTCGATTGGAAGCATTTGGGTTGACGGATCGGGATCAAACTTCGAAACTGCCTCTGATTATCGTTGGAGGCGGCGGTCACGCCAAGGTCGTGGCCAGCACACTGCTCCTTCAGCATCGGGTAGTTCTTGGGTTTGTTGACGTAGATCCGGCGACGCCACCGTTGTTGGGCATTGCGAATCTGGGCAACGACGACACAGTCTTTGATTATTCTCCCGATCGCGTGCGACTGGTCAACGGAGTGGGTTCGGTCAAATCTACGACCCTGCGTCAAACGATTTATGAAAACTTTGTCTCGAAGGATTATTCCTTTGAAACTGTCATTCACCCATCCGCCATTGTCTCGCCCGATGTAGAGGTGGGAGCCGGCGTCCAAATTATGGCCGGCGCCGTTGTACAGCCGGGCTGCCAGGTGGGATTTAATGCGATTATCAACACTGGGGCCTGTGTCGACCACGACTGTGTGATCGGCGCGCATGCGCACATTGCACCTGGAGCGACCTTATCGGGACGGGTTCACGTTGGGAGCGGCTCGCAAATCGGAACCGGTGCCACCATCATCCAAGGCATCACGGTAGGTGCGTCTAGCATTGTCGGCGCGGGCGCGGTTGTCATACGCAATGTACCCGATGGAGTTATTGTTGTCGGCGTCCCAGCAGCTTTGCTGACATCTCGCGTTGCATCCCGGCCATAAAAACCATATGACAAGTAAGCCCGTATATATCGTTCACTGCATCGACACTGAAGGTCCTCTTCACGAGTCGATCGATGCAACCTTTCAGCGGTTGCACGATATCTTCCATCTGGAGATGGAGCCGAGCGTCGACTTGCTGCACCGTCTTCAGGCGGGAGAAGTGAATCTTGGCGGCCTCGAGGCCGCAGTCCAAAAGGTGGTCGATCCACACTTGCTCGCCTATAACGACACCTGGGACAAAATCGATTCGATGTTAGCCGAAATTATGAGCGAGCCATTCCGTACGCAGGTACGCGACTCGGCAGGAAATGGATGGGTTTACAACTGGTTTTGCGTTGACCACGTCGACTACGATTTGAATCCACGACGTAGGGACATGGGTTATCACAATGTCTTTGATCATTACCGGGCGTTGGTTCGTTCCACCGGCTCGTTCGGCGATGGAATACACTTCCACTATCATCCTCATTCGTTTCGTAAAGAAGCTCATCGATGCGCCACGCACTGGTGGGCGTCCTCCGATAGCCTGCACCAGATTTTGTCTCGCAGGGTCATCGACCACCTGTGGTTTCCCGCCGCGCATCGCCCTGGATTTCACGTGATCCGGCCGGAGAGCCATTGGTTCTTGGAGCAATATGTTCCCTTCGATTTCTCCAGTCAGGCTGTCACGAACTCCGCGAGCGATGGCGCCCAGTTCGGATTGCTCGGCGGTCGATTCGGAGATTGGCGCCGCGCACCCAAGACATGGGAACCTTATCATCCCTCCAAAGACGACTACCAGGTTCCAGGCGACTGCCGCAGATGGATCGCCCGATGCCTCAACGTCGGGACCCGCTATCGTTTGCTGAGCGAGCAGGATGTTAGGCAGGCCTTTGATGAGGCGTCCGAAGGCAAACCAGTGATCCTGGCTATCACAAATCATGATTTCCGGGACATGGCGCCGGACGTCAACCTCACCCGCGAATTGGTCCAGCGCGTTGCTGAGGATTATCCTGACACGCCGTTTCTATTTTCAGAAGCGATCACGGCGATGCGTTCTGCTTTGAATCTTGAACCGCTGGAACCATGTGAGCTCGAGCTAACGATGCACCGGGTGGACGACTCTACACATATCTTGACTGTCGAGTCTAGGATCGCAACCTTCGGCCCACAACCTTGGCTGGCTCTGAAGACAGTCGACGGTACTTATCACTTTGATAACTTCGATATGGATACACCTTTCCATCGGTGGCAGTATGTCTTTGATGAGGAGACCTTTCCATTGTCCGCATTGAATGCCATTGGAGTCGCCGCAAACAACGCGTCCGGAGCGACGACGGTGGCAGTGATGAACCCTGCGACGGGAGAGGTCCGTAGAAAGCACTGGAATCTGTCTCACTCTGCGGTGCCAGAGACAGTCTGAAATCTCCTGCCGACGAGCAAATGCCCGGAATCAGACCTGCAGCCGGTCATCATTGCCTATACCACTGGTTAGGTATGTCAATGGCAGTGTCATTCTTCCATAATGAAAGTAAGTTCCAACAATGGACCCGTCTAAGTTGCCAATCATGAACGATAGCATTCGCCAAGCGCGTCTCGAGAGCGTCATCATATCTCCCTCCTGTTCGATCAGCGAGGCGATGGTGCATCTCGATGAGGCCGGAACCGGCGCCCTCGTCTTGTGCACCGGCAATCGAATCGTTGTTGGCCTTCTGACAGACGGTGATATTCGCCGAGCGATTCTTAAGGGCCGACCGCTGGATGATTCGTGCGGCTCGATCGCGAACAAGAAACCGATACTTGCTGTTCGGCCCGTTAGTGCCGCTGAGGCGCTGGGGGTCATGAACCAGCGTGACATCCATCATCTGCCTGTCGTGGATTCGGAGGGAGTCCTCGCGGACTTCATCCTGCGCCAGGATCTTAAGGCAGAGACTGAACTGTATGCATCCGCTACCGAACGCCTTGAAAGTGTGATGATTCCGCCGACCGCTTCCATTGCCGAGGCAGTGGAGCAATTGGAAAAGGCTGGAACAGGGGCGTTGGTTCTCTGCGCAACCGGTGGCACTCTGTGTGGGTTGTTGACTGACGGAGATATTCGCAGAGCAATTCTTCACGGCAAATCCATGGACATTCCGTGCGAAGCGATCGCCAGTTCGAAGCCGGTGATCGCGCCCCAATCCATTTCCATGGCAGAAGCACTGCACCTCATGAACCAGCACGACATACATCATTTGCCGGTTGTCGACTCGGCGAACCACGTGGTGAAGTTCCTGTTACGCAAAGATCTGGTGGCGGAACCGAGGGTGGACCTTTCGGCAGTGATCATGGCAGGTGGGTACGGAAAGCGCTTGATGCCATTGACTGAAAGTGTGCCCAAGCCAATGCTGCCGGTGGGTGATCGTCCCTTGCTGGAGCATGTAATTCAGCAACTGCGCCGCTCCGGGATCCATGAAGTAAACATGACTACTCACTATCTTCCGGAGTCTATTTCGAACCATTTTGGGGGTGGCGAAGATTTCGGTGTCCGGCTGAACTACTTGAAGGAAGACAACCCGATGGGTACGGCTGGCGGCCTGAAGCTGATGAAGCGGCCCGATGGTCCGTTTCTCGTCGTCAACGGCGACATCCTCACAGGTGTTCCCTTTCAGGAAATGCTGATGTATCACCGCCAGCATCGGGCGGAGATTACTGTAGGTGTCCGCAAGTATGAAATGCAGGTCCCATTCGGTGTTGTGCAGTGCGATGACGTGCAGATCACGGGCCTTCAGGAAAAACCATCGCTGAGTTTCTTTATCAACGCAGGAACTTATCTGCTTGAACCGTCAGCATACGATTCCATCCCCGAAGGGCGGCCGTTCGATATGACGGACCTGATACAGAAGCTGCTGGATGCAGGAAGGACCGTCGTCGGTTTTCCCATCATGGAATATTGGATCGACGTTGGACGGCCCGAGGACTATAAGAAGGTCCAGGAATTCGCAACGAACGGACGAATCTGACATGAAAATCTTGATTACCGGCGGTGCCGGATATATAGGTTCCACCCTCGCTCCACTTCTTCTTGCCGGCGGCCACGAGGTCCGGGTGTTGGACTGTCTCGCGTTCGGCGGTAATTCGCTTCTCGGAAGCTGGTGCGAGCCTGGATTCGAATTCATTCACGGAGACATACGCGATCTTTCGACGATGCGAGCCGCCCTGCTCGGCCGGGACGCAGTGGTCCATCTGGCCGCCGTCGTTGGCGATCCGGCCTGTTCGCGCCAACCAGATCTGGCCCGCGCCACCAATCTCGACGCGTCCATGGCTTTGATCGAAGAGAGCAAGCGCGCCGGAGTCAAGCGGTTCATATTCGCGTCCACCTGCAGTAACTACGGAAAAATGAAGGATCCTACTCAATTCGTGGACGAGGATTCCGACCTGAGCCCAGTTTCTCTTTACGCCGAAACTAAAGTCGCCGTAGAGAAGGCGCTACTGCAATCTGGCACCAACGGAGCCTGGTGTCCCACCCCCCTGCGTTTCGCCACGGTGTATGGCGTGTCACCGCGAATGCGCTTCGACTTGACCGTTAACGAGTTCACTATGGAGTTATTGGTCAATAAGAGCCTCAAGGTATTTGGTGAGCAATTCTGGAGACCCTATATACATGTGCGGGACGTGGCCCGGGCAATTCAATTAGTCCTCGAATCGCCGGAACATCTTGTCAGCGCTCGAGTCTTCAATGTTGGAGCGACAGATCAGAACTATCAAAAACAACAGTTGGTTGGACTGATCCATCCGTATGCGCCGGACGCAGTCGTTGAGTATGTGCACAAGGCAGAGGATCCGCGCGATTACCGGGTTTCCTTCACTCGGGTCACGAATGAGCTTGGATTCAAGACCACACGCACTGTTGCCAATGGCATCGCCGAAATCGCGCGATTGGTGGAGGGAAATGTGATCACGAACTTCGGCGAATCCTCATATCGCAATTGACCTCACCCGGAAAGTCCTTTGCGCGCCGTGAGTAGGTTTACTCGACGGCCCCTATCATTCGCCTGATAATTGGATATCGGATCAACATAAAGATAATTCGGCTCACCGTTGCCAAAATCACGGCAGTCGAGCCAGGGTGCCAATCGGTCATGATGCAGGCATGGCGCTTTCGAACCGGATTGTAGCTTATACCCGTAATCGTTCTCAAGACAGCAGAAATACTCAGTGATATAGCTGAGGGAGGTCTTCACATGGCTAATCTTAATGGCACGTCGGCTGTGAGGCCGCTGAGTGTCTATTTAGGCGACCTGACATATACCACTCTTTCACTTGCGACCGACGCGTTCCCTCTCAACGTCGGCTTTATCGCAGCCTACGCGGCGCATCGCTTCGGCAAAGAGATTGATGTGAAATTGTTTAAGTATGTCGACGATCTGGAGCAGGCGATCAATGAAAGGCCACCGGACATTCTCGGTCTGAGCAACTACCCATGGAATTTCAATCTCGGATTGGAATTCTTCAGAATGAGCCGGGAAGTTTCACCCAACACAATCTGCGTGATGGGCGGTCCAAATATACCTCTCGAAGAGGAGGCGCGCAGAGAGTTTGTCAAGCGCAACCCGCTGATTGACTTTTACGCTTATCTCGAGGGCGAAGAGGCGTTCGCATCACTCCTGGCTCGCGCGTTTGATGCAAATGTTGACCGCGAGAAAATGAAAGAGACCCCGATCGATGGGTTTATTCACCGAATTAGTGACACAGAAGTCATGAGCGGGACGATGCTTCCTCGGCGACGTGATCTTGATGAAATCCCATCTCCATACCTTACCGGTTATATGGACAAGTTTTTCGATGGCAAGCTCTCTCCTATGATGGAAACCAACCGCGGGTGCCCATTCTCATGTACCTTCTGCCACGAGGGAAACCAGCTCATTTCGAAGGTGAACCATTTCAGCATTGACCGAGTGAAGGCGGAGCTCGACTATATTGCTGCCGCGGTAGAGAGAGCTCCAAATCTCATCACGAATCTGATGTTCGCTGATCCCAATTTTGCGATGTACGAGCGTGACTACGAAATCGTAGAACACATTGAGCGAATTCAGCAAAAACAGAATTGGCCGCGTTCAATCTTTGCCTCGACAGGCAAGAATAAGAAGGAGCGAATTGCTAAAGCGCTCCGAAAGCTCAATGGTTCCATGTCGATGTGGATGTCTGTCCAGTCGATGGATCCGGTCGTGCTCCAGCAGATTGAGCGGGACAACATCAGCACCTCGCAGATGTTGGCTCTTGCGAGCGTGTATCAGGAACTCGGCCTCCCGACTCTCTCGGAGCTTATTCTGGGTCTGCCTGGTGATTCCTACGAACGGCATGTCAAGTCCCTTTCCGACGTTGTAGAGGCTGGAATTGACATCATCGATACATATACGTGCATGTTGCTCAACGGCACGAAACTCAATTCGGCGTTCAGTCGGGCCACCTATAACATTGGCTCGCACTTTCGAATCCTGCCACGGGATTTCGCGAAGCTGGGTAATGGACGAATTGCCGTCGAGATCGAAGAAGTTGTCAGCTCTACAAACACCATGTCATTTGAGGACTACGTGGAGGCGCGAAAGCTGCATCTGATGGTCGCTGTTGTGTACAACGGCGGTGGCTTCAGTCCTTTGTTGAGACTTATGAGGCAGAATCGTGTTTCTATCATTGGGTTGCTCCAGCGCCTGGTCTTCGGCATTCACGCGGCGCCAGACTCTTTGCAGGCGATCTTCAATTCGTTCGTGCGCCTCACAAAAGAAGAACTGTGGGACTCTGAAGACGAGCTTCGAGCATATGTGCGGGCAGACAACAATTACGAGAAGCTGCTGAAGGGCGAAATTGGCATCAATCTCATTCAAACTCACACGGCGATGAGTTTGGCGGTCATGGATGATTGGGTGAAATACGTCTTCGAGACAGCTGCGCAGATGCTCGGCGAAGTGATCGATGGCAACACTGAGGCGTCGGAGATCTTCGCAGATGTGAAGGGTTACTGCGCCGGACGCACGCACAATCTTTGGGGTAGCGATCGTAACGAGGACAATCCTTCTGTGTTGTTGCGCTACGATGTTGCCGCCTGGATGCGGAGCCCGCTTTCGATGTCGCTTGAGCAGTTTCGATTCGACACCCCAGTAATGCATCAATTTAACTTTTCGGGCGCCAAACAGCAGGAGATGGCAGCATTAATCAAGAGATACGGCACCACGCCCACCGGGATTGGAAGAATCATCATACAGATGGGGCGCAATCGGATATGGCGTGAAGAAGAGGCATTAACCTCCGCGACCCTCCAGTGATGGCAACAGCCGCGTATAAATCCAACGCATTGGTTTAGATTTATGCGATTGGTCACTTGTCCGCACAGCGGCTTCGTGCCCCTTGATCTGTCAAACAGCTGAGTCATTTCAGAGACTCCGCAGTCTGTACCGCCGGTCGTTGCGACCGGCTACTATTTTTTCCCCTTTCCGACGCAGCGAAATCGAGTCAAATCCATCCAATGGCTCCGAGGGCGCAAGCCGTCTGGATTCAATTTCCAATAGCAGAAATGTGACCTTGTGAAAAGGGAGATCCCGGCTTAGATGCCAGAGTTGAAGGAGTTGCCCGCAAATGCGGCGAGCGTTTACAGTGGCGGCGCCGACCCATTGACGGCGCACGATCATTGGCGCAGTCGGGCATTTGAGTGGACGTTCCTCGGGCTCTTCGCCCTCCTGTTGGCCATGGTCACGGCTCGGCATCAAATGTGGGAAGACGAGTTGCAGGCGTGGTTGATTGTCCGAGACAGCAGTACCCTCGCAGAACTGTTCCATAATCTGCGTTATGAGGGGCATCCTGCGCTCTGGTACCTTATCTTGTATATTCCTGCTCACCTATCCTGGAACCCCATATGGATGCAGGTGATCAACTTTGCGATTGCTGTAACCACGGCGTGGCTGATTCTGTCGGCACGCACGCTTCACTGGGCATTTCGAGTACTCGCAACCTTTTCGTTCTTTGTCTTCTTCCAATACGGTGTTGTGGCGAGAAGCTATATGCTCACTGCGATGCTCCTTATCGCGGCCGTGCGATGCATGGTGGGGGAGCGCCAACACAAAGAACTTGCTATTGTATTCCTCGCACTTGCGATCGATACCCATTTCTACGCAATTCCCATTGCGATGGTCTTTGCTTTTCAAATGCTGCCTATTGATAAGCTGAAAAGCCGGCGCGACTGTGGGAAGCTATTCCGGGACCATAAATTCCAAGCGGCTTGCGCCGTGCTTTTTGCAAGCGTTTTGATCGCATACTTTACGATTCGCCCGCCCGCGGACATATACACGAAGCATGGCTTGGAAAAACATTCCGTAGCATATAACGTACTGTGGACGGAGAGTCGAGCCTGGCAAGCATTCGTTCCGCCCGATCGACTGACGGACCGGATGTCTTGGCTTCGTTCAGATCTCTACCCATTTGGTCCGCCCGCTGGATTTTCACTTGCCCTGTTCCTACTCTTCGCAGGCGCGCTTCGCACGGCTCGGGCCCGCCTCATATTCCTTGCTGCGTCTGCGTTTGAGCTGGTTGTCATGTCTTTAGTTTATCCGCCGGCTTTATGGCATTTCGGCCTGTTCTTCATTACGTTCATCCTCGCATCGTTGGTCGACGCAGTCCCTTTGACTGATAGAACCGGCGGAATGCGGCTACTACATTCGATTGCCCTGGTCGCGGCTTTCCTGATTCTTGGCCTGCAGACGGTAAGGGCAGCGACTCGGTCCCGCGAAGACTGGAAAGGCGCTTACTCTTACGCAAAACAGACAAGTGATTGGCTTGTGCAATCGGGTCTCGACAAAGAACCGATGGTGTTCATGCCCTACCGTTCCGGGCCCGCAGTGATCGGTTACATGCAACGGCCTTCGGCTCATTATCCGGCTTGTCGGTGTGTTGGTTCGTTCGCAGTGTTGAAAACAGGAGTAGACGCAGAGCGAATTGTGACGGAGAACGAACTCGAAGATCTTTCTGGCCCGTCTCATTTGCCTGTCATCGTGGTAAGCGGCTCTGAGTTGCCGGCAGAAACTCTCCGCAGTCTGCGCGTGCAGGAACTTCGCACTTTTTCGGGCAGCCATGAGGCAAAGGAGAACTATTACGTTTACCAAAGATTGAGCCAATGACCTAGGACTAAATTCCGAAGCATGGCATCGGGTGGTTCCTGGGTATGCACTCCGCCTCAGGCCACTCGGCCACCAAAATTGAAACCCCGCAAACCGCGAAATTGAATCCATCGAAAGGTATTCCAATATGGGAACCCTAACTCAAGCGCAAATCCGCAAAGAGAAAGCCGAAGCCACAGACCCTGAGGCCCGGAAGCTTAGACTCCTGAGGATTGCGTTCTGGTTGGTTGCTGGGTTCACCGGCTTCCTGCAGATTTGGCTTCACGACCGCATCATCTGGGCGGATACTCTCTCCTATCTCGATTCCGGAGACCTGCTTTGGCGAGGCGATTTCGCGAATGCTATTACCAACCATTGGAGTCCAGCTCTTCCGTTCCTGCTGGGACTCGCACTGAAGATTTTGCATCCCGTCGGGATTTGGGAAGTGGCGGTTGTAAAGTTGGTCGACCTTTTAATTTTCTTTTTTGCGATCGGTAGCTTTGACTTTGCCGTTCACCAATTTTGCCGCTATCACGAAAGAAGCTTGGGCTCCGAATTTCATGGAGCAAAGCCCGCCATTTCAAAACTGGCGATAACGTCTGTTGGTTATCTGCTGTTTATTTGGACCATCACACGACTGCTTCTCGCATGGTACACAACTCCCGACGTACTGGTGATGGGCGTTGTGTTTTTGATCATCGGGTTGCTGTTAAAGATAAAAATGGGCTCAAATGGACTCTCTACATTCGCAATTTTAGGTGTCGTCCTTGGTTTCAGCTATTTAATAAAGGCACCTATGTTCCCTCTCGCATTTGTGTTTCTGGGTATGGCATTCTTGCTTGTTGGAGATTTTAAGAAAGCCATTCCGCGAGTCCTGTTGGCCTTCGGACTTTTCGCGATAATCGCGTCTCCTCTTGTCTATGAATTGTCGAAGTTGGCTGGCGGCCTGACCTTTGGGAAGAGTGGAGCCTGGAACTACGCGAGGACCGTGAACGGAATCGGTGTGGCCTATCACTGGCGGGGGCAGCCCGCGGGCACAGGAACACCGCTGCACCCAACGCGGGTGATTTTTCAAAACCCAACTGTCTATGAGTTTGGCTCGCCGGTGAAAGGGACTTTTCCTCCGTGGCGGGATCCCTACTATTGGTTTGCGGGAATCACTCCGCACTTTGAACTCAGAGGGCAGTGGAGGGTCTTCAAAGCAGACCTGAAAATTTTCGAAGAGGAAGCATCGGAGCTCGAGCCGGGATTCATTTATGGCTTTTTGATTCTCCTATGCATGAGCAGCGATAGGCGCCTCATCGGCAGGATCGTCGCCAAGCAATGGTTTCTCCTCTTACCTTGCGTTGCAGCTCTTGCAATGTATTCAGTGGTGTTGGTTGAGGACCGGTATATTGCTCCCTTTCCCGTCGTAATAGGGTTGGTCCTGTTCTCGGGCCTTGCGGTTGTGCGGTCGGCGAATTCTCTCAAGCTTGTAAATATGACCGTGCTACTGGCAGCGGCATTGTTCGCTGCTTCGTCGGCAAAGCCTGCGGCAGCCGAGTTGCTCACATTTGCTAGGTCGCTGCACCATCACGAGATATTGGGCCGCGAGGAACCGTGGCACCTCTCTATGGAAGCTGTGAGCGATGCTCTTAAGACGCGAGGGCTTCAAAGAGGGGATCAGGTTGCGTACATTGGAGAAATACATGATTTTTACTGGGCGAGGCTTGCCGGTTTACAAGTAAATGCGGAGATTCTGCAGCAAGATTCGACGAATTACAACATTAACAAGCTCATTCCGAGGACCAGCATTCCGGGCATGGAGCCGAATGTGGACATATATTGGGCCTCGCCTCCGGAGCTAAAAGAAGAGATTGATCGCGCCTTGTATAAGGTAGGCTCGAAGGCCATCGTAACTGACGCCTTTCCTGACGGCGGAGAGATGAATGGTTGGGATCACGTACCCGGTACGCCCTATTACATTCATATGTTATCGGCTTCTGGAGAGGGCGATAGCAAGTAACCTGCACTTGTCTCAGCTCAAAGCTGATTCCAAAGTCATTGGAAACAGTTATGAATCCCAGGAACTAATGGCGAAGGCGATCGCCTACCTGATTCCGGATCCTGGATTCAGCCGATGGTCGTCCGCCACGGACGGCGAAGGAGCAGCGGCGATGCAAGCTTCAGAGATTGCTGAAGCAGGGATAGGAAATACTTAGTCGTGTGACTACAAGGTCCCAAAAGGTGGAGGCCACTATGAGTCGGAAAAATTCCCTTCGTTCTCGCATAAAAACGATTCCCGTAATAGGTCCAGCGGCCAAACTCGCGAGCCGCCTGCGCAAAGGCCTGTTGAAGGTGAAGGATGCTGAAATAGGAAAGGATGCCAAGGTGCGCATGAAGCACAGGGTGTCCTGGTATTTTTCCCAAAATCCACAAAGTCAGAGACGTTTCGCAAATCATTTTCCAACAATGACCGCTGGACAGCGAGAGCTCGTTGAAGCCTTGACCACGAAAGGGGTCGCGACGGCAAGTTATGTTCAGGCCGGTATTGAGGCCGGCGACTGGAATGCGCTGCAGGAGAAAGTCGGCGAGTTTGCTCGTCTGTCGAATGATCGAATCACAGCTGCTACTGCTTCCTACTCGGATAACTTGGACTTAGGCGCGCTTGAGCACAACCGGGAGCGTTTCAGGCGCTTTTTCCGGGACAAGAGCGAAGCGAAGCAGGATGACTACATCCTCAAAATGAATCCGGAAAACTCAACTCATCCCTCAAATCATCCACTGCTTACGATCGGGTTGAGCGCGTCGGTTCTTCACGTAGTGAGCAGCTATATGAATCTCTGGCCGAAGCTTATCTATACTGACGCTTGGTATTCCATCCCCATGGATCCCGGCAAACGAATTGGGTCACAACAGTGGCACCGCGATCCAGAGGATAAACAAATGGTCAAAGTCTATTTGTATTTCTCTGAAGTCGACGAAAGCTGTGGGGCCATGGAATATATCTCCGGTACCAGCAACACTTACGGCCGCACCGGCAAGAAGATCGGCGAGTGGAAGGCGGCTGGAGCAGATTTGTATCCCTCGGCAGAATTGGTCGAGCAAAGTTTCTCCTCTGCCCAGCGCCTCTATTGCACAGGATCGGTTGGTACACTGCTGTTTTGTGATACAACGGGCCTTCATCGCGGCGGAATCTCTAGATCCAGGCCGCGCATCGTCGCCACATGGACCTTCGTTACACCTGCCTCCCCAAGCCAGCGCAGATTCACCGTTACTCCTGTCGAATCGAAGCCCCTAAGTGAAGAAGCCCGATTTGCCTTGGATATCGACAATTAGCGGCGAGTAACTTGGGTGCCTTTAGGCGATTAGAGTTCGCGTATTACTGCCAATCTGCAATCGCTGCTACAGACCATGCATGATGGTCGACATCAAAAAAGTGGTCAGACGCCGACGGCGGCGCGCATCCTCAAATTCCCACCTTCCTTCCAAATTTCTCTACGCGGGTCGACAATGTCTGAAAAGTTTGCTCCCGGAGCACCTCCAGCAGCCGATGTAATTCCCCTAATCGTGCCCGAGATCCGCGGCAACGAATGGCGCTACGTAAAGGAATGTCTCGATACGGGATGGGTTTCGTCGGTGGGCTCCTATGTCGATCGGTTCGAGCAGATGGTGGCAAAACAGGCTGGCACCAAATATGCAGTCGCCACCGTAAACGGCACCAGCGCCCTACATATAGCGCTCCTTGTTGCCGGAGTGATGCCTGAGGACGAGGTTCTTGTCTCGACACTGACGTTTATCGCGCCCGCGAACGCGATCCGCTACGCCGGGGCCTGGCCAGTCTTCATTGATGCTGAACCGGATTACTGGCAAATGAACCCCGAGCAGGTTGTCGAGTTTCTTGAGCAGGGTTGTCGCTGGAACAATGGAGCCCTATACAATTCGCGCACTAGGCGTCGCGTCGCTGCCATCCTTCCTGTTCATGTGCTTGGTCACCCTGTTGACCTCGACCCAATTTTAAAAATTGCTGAGAAGTATGGCTTGAAGGTGATCGAGGACGCGACCGAAGGACTGGGCGCGACTTATAAAGGCCGTCACCTCGGCTCTCTCGGAGACTTTGGCTGCTTTAGCTTTAATGGCAATAAAATCATCACCACTGGTGGTGGCGGTATGTTGGTGACCGACAACGAGGAATGGGCTCGTAAGGCGAAGTATCTCACCACACAGGCCAAGGATGACCCAATC
This sequence comes from uncultured Occallatibacter sp., assembly GCA_964552975.1. GTDB lineage: Bacteria > Acidobacteriota > Terriglobia > Terriglobales > Acidobacteriaceae > Telmatobacter. The sequence continues at coordinate 66,232 of CAZKJB010000001.1, forward strand.
GAATACATTCACGGTGAAGTGGGATTCAACTATCGATTGACGAATCTTCTTGCTGCAGTCGGTTGCGCGCAAATGGAGCAGCTCGATAACTATGTCGGCAAGAAACGAAAGATCGCCTCGCGCTATTGCGAGGCCCTTAGGCACCTCACCGGAGTTATTCCGATGAAGAATGCTCCCTGGGCTGAAAGCACATTCTGGATGTATACGATTCTCATCGACGAGGGCGAATTCCGCGCAAATTCCCGCCAACTAATGAGTGCGCTCGGCTCGCTTAAGATTCAATGCCGTCCTCTTTGGCAGCCGATTCATAAGTCACCCGCCCACGCTTCGAGCTACGTTGTGGAGTTACCCGTCGCTGAAACACTCGCTCGTCAAGCATTGAGTCTGCCGTGTTCGGTTGGTCTCTCCGAATCAGACCAGGACACGGTGATTGCCGCCCTGCTCGAATTAGTCCGAAGCGCGAAGCTGCCGTGATTGATCCCTATTCTGATTTGGCGCACAGCGACAGCCCAGCCTCGATTTCACGACTAGAAAACCACAAAGCCCAAACTGATTCAATGGTGCTTACGAGAATCCCAATGACCTCGCACGCAATAGAGAAGGAACGGCCGGAATGACGCCGGGAGCGGTCTACGTGCCTGGCGAGGTACGACAGTCCGGATTCCTGCGAACAACTGCTGCTGCGCTTCGGCCCAGGTCGCAGGCAATCTATGTCGCGGTCATTTGTCTCGTCCTGGCGGCAGCAGTGTGGCTACGCTGGAGCGGACTCAACTCACAGAGCATGTGGGCAGATGAAGGATTCTCGGCGTGGTTCTCGCAGTTTTCTCCCGGGACACAGTGGCATCTTCTTTCTTGGGACACCCAAGGGCCGATGTATCATATCGCGCTTCATTACTGGGTTGCTCTGTGGGGTACTTCAGAAATATCATATCGGGCGCTATCAGCTCTCTTCAGCACTCTCTCATTGGCTGTGTTCTTCCTGATCGCGCATAAGATGTGGCCGGACCGGCTATTTGTCTCTCTGAGTCTAATGCTGTACTCATTCACATTCTTTCAAATTTGGTATGCAAAGGAAACGAGAACTTACGCCTTATTAGCTTTCCTACTCTTGACTAGTATCTATTGCATGCTATTGTGTCTTAGTCAGCCAAGTATGCTTCGACTACTTGGCTTGGCCGCGGCTCTCTCTGCGGCCCTCTACACACATAACATGACACTGTATTACCTTCCTGGCTTGATGGCCTTTTGGTTCGTTTATCCGTCGCAGATCACATTGGGAACTCGTCTACGGTATGTAGTAATTCTAGCGGGCATCGTGTTTCTCCTATACATTCCATGGCTTCCAACCTTAGCCAGACAGGTGATTTCGGTTCATGGATACTATTGGGCGCCCAAGCCCAGCGTAAAGGATCTCCTTAGCACGTTTGACATCTTTAGCGGCATCGATATTTATGTTCTCGAGGGACTAAGGCAGCATCTCCCTATCAGGCGAGGATTAGGCCTTCGGACCTGGATGCTGATACCCCCCGCAATTCTTGTGCTTTCTATGGCCGGCACCTGGTGGGGAACTCGGTCCATAGATCGTCGTAAGAGCATGGCCCTGCAGCTGTTGGCGCTATTCCCAATATTGTTAGTGTTTTCTTGGAGCCAGGTCTCAAGATCGGTATATGTTAACCGAAACCTTATCGGTGTATGTGCTCTCATACCGTTAGTGCTGTGCGCTCCGATCGCGGTGCAAGTCGGCAATAAGAGGAGAGTCTTTCAGGCCGTCGTCCTTGCGCTCCTCATCGGAGTTGTGACGTCCCTGTCATTGCATCAAGAGCGGAAAGACGATTGGCGCGGCGTGACAGAGTACATGTTGAAAATCCCAGAGCGCGAACGCCTGGTTGTAGTTCTTCAACCCTACTGCCAAATCTTAGTAAATTATTACTCGACGGGCTTGTTCAAGTCCTATCCCAAGACCGACATGACTGGGTTGATCACGCAATTTAACGCTGTTCCGCAGGGCCCTGGGCTTCTTCCAGATCTTAACGCTGCCGATCCGGCCGCAATCCTGTCTCCAGCGATCGACTCACACAAGTATAAAGAGATCGATATTGCGCTGCAGCTTGAGAGACT
>CAZKJB010000001.1:68449-83698 GCA_964552975.1 uncultured Occallatibacter sp.
CGATCGACTCACACAAGTATAAAGAGATCGATATTGCGCTGCAGCTTGAGAGACTACCACCGAAAGTGCAGGCGATCCCGGAGTTTCTGAAAACACACTGCTCCTCTGTAGAAAACGTTGAATTCGGCAAATTGCAAGTTTCGAGATGTTACATCGGGTCTAACTAATACGGGATCATGGTGCGTCTAAGAGGCGTGAATCATGAGCGGATTCACGCACTAGTGAAGAAGGCGTTACAGGTTATTAGTTCAGACTCCCTCCGAAGACCTGCGATCTCGTAACCTCTGATACAGTCGATCGTGCTACTTGTCGAGCAGCCGGAATAAAAAGTGCATGCAATCGAAGAACGAAGTATATAACCGCGACAGTCTCGTCAACGCGCTCGAGCAAGTCGGACTGCGTCAAGGGGGTGTGGTCTACGTTCAGGTTTCTCCGGATTCTCTGGGAAAACCGGAATGCAGCTGCTCTCAAGAAGCACTAAGTGAACTACTGTGCTCGGCCATGAGAGAAGTCGTCGGCCCGGATGGCACTCTGCTGGTTCCATCATCCTCCTTTTCCTTCGAATTGAATGAAGACTTCGACGTAGAACACACGCCGAGTGCCAAAGGGAAGTGTGGTTCCTCCTTCGGCTTTGTTGAATACTTTCGCACGCTTCCGGGCGTGGTGAGGTCAAGCGATCCGAACTACTCAATCGCAGCCCTGGGATCGAGGGCAACGGAACTTGTAACTGGATTGCCTAACACTACCTATGGCAAGGATTGCGTGTACGACCGGCTTTTGGCCGCTGGTGGAAAAATCTGCGTCATTGGAGCGGGTCTTGCAGATACGCCGTTTCTCCATTATATGGAAGAAACGTTGGGAGTTCCATTTCGATACAAGAAGCTCTTCACCGGCCGGATCATTGAAAGCGGGCAGCCAAGAAAGCAAGGTTGGATTACGAGCGTTCCCATTCAAGCTGCAAACGGTATCCCGGAAGGATCTCGAATTGAGAGAATCGCTCGGTCGGAAAACGTGGCACGTGTCGCCCAGGTCGGAACCGGCGAAGTCGTATCAGTGGATTGTGCCGCCTTCTCCGAACTAGTCAAACGGGAGATCGCGCGAGATCCCTGGATTACCGCACGGGGACCGGCAGGCGATCCAATTGAGCTGGAAAGCAATCGGACCCATGCGAAGACCTACGACATTCGTCTTTCAGAGGATGCGCCGATGGAGGAGCTGATTTCCAAGCTCTGGCGCCTTCCAAGAGACATCATCTCCGATGGATACGATTCCGCGCTACACGCGTTGTCGACTCAAGTGCCGATGGTTGTCCACGAGATCCCGACAGGAGCAGAATGCTGGACTTGGCTGGTGCCCGAGAAATGGACTTGCCACGAAGCCTGGCTTGAAACGCTGGACGGTCGCCGAATCTTCTCCTACGATGAAAACCCGTTGCACGTGGTTTCTTATTCTCTGGCCGTCGATCGCGAAGTCGAACGGGAGGAGTTATTTGAACACCTGCACGTTCATCCTCGGCTGCCAGATGCCATTCCTTTCGTATTCAATTATTATGAGCGCAATTGGGGGCTATGCTGCAGCCAGAATCTTAAGAAGACCTTGAACGACGACCGTTATCGTGTCGTGATTAGGTCCGACTTTAGCTATGGAACCTTGAAGGTGGGCGAAGTAATCGCGCCAGGACGCAGTAGTGATTCGTTTGTATTCTGTGCGCATCTTTGCCACCCAGCCATGGTAAACGACGACCTATCGGGTGTCGTCGTTGGCCTAAAGGTGATGCAGGAGCTGCTTAAGAGACGAGATCTACGATATACATATCGCTTTCTTATCTTGCCAGAGACGATCGGTTCGGTAGCATATCTCAGCCGTCAAAAAGAGCTTATTCCAAAGATGATTGGTGGCCTTTTCCTTGAGATGCTGGGGTTAGAGAATCCCCACGCCCTGCAACTGTCCTTTTCGGGTGATACAGAAATCGATCGATGTCTGAGTCGAGCGCTCGGGGAATTCGATTCCTCCGGATGGATCGGTCGCTTTCGCACCGTAGTGGGAAATGATGAGCGGCAGTTTAACGCACCTGGTGTTCGAGTGCCAATGCTATCGCTATCGCGAGTCGTGCGAAGACACTCGGGTAACGAGCCTTACTATCCTGAGTATCATTCCAGCGAAGATACTCCGGAGCGCGCGTCCTTGCGGCGTCTCGCCGAGTCAAGAGATCTTGTCTTAAAGATGATCGATACATTTGAAGGAACTCAGATTCCTAGAAACCTCTATCAAGGGGAGATTTTCTGTTCTCGATATGGCCTAAACATTGATGTCTATCGCAATCCCGAGGGGAATCGAGCTTTGTTTGACATTATCTTCCAAATTGATGGGACGAGATCGGTTGCGGAAATCGCACGCATCACCGGCATATCTTACGAATCCGCCAATCATGTTGTGGAGGAACTACGGAGGCTCGGCCTCGTCGAGTTTGTTGCGGCATGAATAATCTCACTCAACAAGAATCGGGATCCCAGGGAGCTCTTGGCGCGCTTGCGGATAATCCAATGGAATCACAAACGGAAAAGTCTACATCAAAACCGCCGATGCGCTTTCCTCTTCCCAGAGGCTGGAACTCCGCACTTCCGTTTTTGTTCATTGCATTGGCATTGGGCATGATTCAAGTTTGGGCCAATCGCTTCTATATGGGGAACGACGGAGTATCCTACCTCGACATGGCAGATGCCTATCTGCGCGCCGACTGGCATGTAGCGCTCAATACTTCGTGGAATCCCTTGTACGCGTGGCTTATTTGCCTTGATTTCCTCGTCTTTCGACCTTCCCCGTATTGGGAGTTCACGGCGGTCCAATTACTCAACTACGGGATCTATGTTTTGGCTGTAGCAAGCTTTGAGTACTTCCTCCAGGGATGGTTGGAGTGGAAGCGCGGCGACGAAACAGCAGTCCGCGTAATTGCTTATGGGCTCTTTCTCTGGACCTCTTTGATCCTCATCGGAACATGGACCGCGAACGCCGATATGTTGGTCTCGGCGTGCATCTACACAGCTCTCGGGATGATCCTGCGCGCCCACACTAGGAAAACCATATCCGCGGGGACATCAATTCTTCTGGGCCTGACGCTTGCCGCAGGCTATTACAGCAAAGCCATAATGTTCCCGTTCGCTCTCTTTCTGTTATTGATTGCATTGATCGTTCTTAAGTGGCAGCGAGCGCTGGTTACGATATTTGTCTTCGCTATAATTTCAGCGCCTTTGATCGTGGAGATCTCGAAAGTCGCAGGTCATCCGACAATCGGCGAAACTGGCCGAGTGAATTACTCGTGGTATGTCGACGGAGTAGCGCAAAGATGGTGGCAAGGGGGGCCGCCAAAGGCTGGTATGCCTCTACACCCGCCCCGGATCGCGCTCGATTCGCCACGGGTCTATGAGTTCAATAGCGCCTTTCCAAAGGCCACCTATCCCATCTGGTACGATTTTGCGTATTGGTACCAGGGCGTACGGGTGTGGATCCCTCTAAGGCACGAAGCAAAAGTAATAGTGAGCAACATCGTATGGATATTGGAGCTGCTGGTCATACAGGGCGGTGGCTTCCTGCTGGGATGGGCCGCTTCTTTCCTGGCCTCTAAGAACAAATCGCAAATTGCCAGTGGTTTCGGCTTTACGTGGCCTGCTTGGGTAGCGAGCATTGCTGCACTGTTGCTCTATAGCGCGGTGCATGTTGAAGCGAGATATATAGGTGCGTTTGTAACTATACTGTTTCTCGCTGCGTATATGGCTGTAGGAATCCATGGCAAGCGAATGGTGGCAGGTATCGTGGCGCTTGGTTTGCTATGGTCCTTTATATTTGCTCCTGAGCCTACCTTTGGGGCGAGCTATCTGCCGGTAAACAGCGCGTATGCGAATGTTCCGTGGCAAGTGGCTAACGATCTCGAGGAAATAGGCCTGCGTGCAAACGACAAAGTCGGATCGGTTTACTATTCGAACCGTCAAAATGTCTTCTGGGCACGCTTGGCGCGCGTACATATAGTGGCCGAGGCAGATTGGAATGTCGACTTCTGGCGGCTCAGCGGGGTGGACCAACGGCGCGTTCTGGCTGCATTGGCTCATAGTGGCGCCGTAATGGCCGTCGCAGATAGGCCACCGCCCGATCCGGCCCAAGAGGTTGGCTGGCGACCCTTGGGCAGCACCAATTTCTACGCGTTTCCACTTTCTCAATTGTCGGAACCACTTCAAGACGGCGCAATTCCGGCCGGAGAACAAAGTCAGATAAAAGCTGCACAAATGGGCGAGCGATAGCGATCCTCCTCTGTGCCCTGAACTACTACTCTCGGAGAGGGAAGAGGCATCTGGCAAGATATCCGGAGTCAAGAGCTCCGCCCCCGAGCAATGATTCACAGTGCGCCGAGAGCGCATGCGGCTCTTACGAATAACAGACTCTAAATCGAGCAACGATGCGCATTGTTATCGCCACAGGGCTGAATTCGGGTCAGGCTGAGTATATGAACATGGGCGACGTCGCCATGTTACAAGCGGCAGTTGCTCGATTGTTGAACCTATGGCCGGACGCGCGTATCGACGTACTGACCGACTCTCCTTCCAATCTTGCCCGATATTGTCCTGGCGCCTCACCACTCCCTCGCGAGGGATGTGTGTGTTGGATCGAGGACGGCGTTCTCCTCGGAAAATATCACCGCAGGTTGCCAAAATGGCTCTCAGTGCGGCTGAGCGCCACGAAGATGTCGATCGCAATTCGCTGGCCCACGATAGTGGATCGCCTGACCGCGCTGAAGCTGCGCTATCGGGATCCCCGCGGATTTTACGAAAGCCTCAGTTCACTCGTAGAGGCTCAGAACAAATGTGACGTGTTGGTTCTCTGCGGAGCTGGCGGTTTTGCGGATAGCTGCCGGGAATGGAATCTCTTTGCACTCGCCTTAATGGGAACCGCGATCAAGCGCGGCAAGAGAGTCGTCATGTTCGGGCAGGGCATAGGACCGCTCAGCGATCCTTTTGTATTGTCATGGGCACGACGGGTCCTCCCACGAGTAACCCTTATCGGATTGCGCGGCACAAAAGGGGCGCAGGAGCTTCTCAAAGCTGTTGGTGTTCATCCCGCTAAGATTGTTACGACGGGTGACGACGCGATTGAACTCGCCAATTCGGTCGAGCTGCCGGTGCAGCGCAACGCGATCGGTATCAATCTGCGCGTCGCGTTCTATTCAGACGTTGATATAAAGTCAGTCGCGAAGGTTCGCTCGGCCCTGCACCGCTCGGCTAGGCTGCACGACGCCGCTCTTCTCCCAGTCCCAATTGCTTTTCATGAATACGCCAGAGATCACGAAACAATTCGACAGCTCCTGGCGGGTTTTGATGACCAGTCTGACGGCGGCTCGACTCTGGATTCACCCCGCAAGATCATGGAGCAGACCGCGCGGTGCAGAGTCGTAGTCACAGGGGCATATCATGCTGCAGTGTTCGCGCTTGCTCAGGGCATACCGGTCGTGGGTTTGAGTAATTCCGCGTATTATTCTGCAAAGTTTGAAGGCCTGGAAGAACTCTTTGATGTTGGCTGCACGACTGTTATGCTCAACGATCCGGATTGCGGAGAAAAGTTAGAGGCCGCAATCGAAGAGGCTTGGAAATCAGCCGATGAAGTTCGGACGCCGATCCTCAATTCTGTCGCAAGGCAGATCAAATCCGGACAAGCGGCATATATGAGCATTCAGAACCATTGCGGGCCCAACTCAAATATGCTTAACGCGAATGATTTAGCCGCTTCGCAATAAGCATATCCTTAGGAAGCCGATCAGGACGCATGGAGAGATCTGGGGAGAAGCATCGTAACTTCAGCGAAATACTCGACGCATTAGAGAAACCTTCAATCTGCAACTCAAGAATATGCTAACGAATGAGTTAACTAAATGACGCGCATCCTTGTCTTTTCTCCTTATCAAATCTGGACGATCCATACGATTTACGAGAAGACAATTGCGCAGGCATGTCAGGTCCGCGGCGCAAGTGCGGATTATCTTCTTTGTGATGGATTGCTCCCCGAATGCGATCAGCATTGGGATTCCAAAGAGAACTCGCCGCGCCCGTTCGACCTTTGCAAGCGTTGCCAGACAACCGCCAAGGCCGAGATGCAGGATTTCGGAATACCCTACCGCTGGTTGGGAGACTTTGTAAGTCCGGCGGCAAGAGCAGAAGCATTTGCCTGGGCGCAGAGTTTAATCCCTTCGGAATTTGATGGTGCTCTGTTTCGAGCCGCACCGATTGGGCAATGGGTTCGAGAGTCAGTGATCTCCTACTTTCGGCAGTACCCGCCCGACTTGAAGGACTGGCACGCGGTAAATGTATACAGAGGATTCCTCTACAGCGGAGCGATCGTACTCGTCGGGCTGAAAAGCTATTTGGCGGCACATGAAGTGGATTCTGCACTTCTGTTTAATGGGCGACAGTCCGCAACTCGAGTTGCCTTTGAGGTGTTCCGAGAACACGGCATCCGGGTTTTGACTCATGAGCGCGCAGAATACAGGCGCGGCCATATTAATGTGAAGCCAAACGCCCATTGCATGAGCATGGAACCATTTCTTGATCTCTGGAGCCAATGGGCCGACGTTCCTTTAAGCCGAGGCCTGCTTGAGTCCACGCAACAATGGTTGAATCAGCGACAAACGGGTGTCAACCTCGCTTGGATCCCGTTTAATAGCTTTTCTCAACCAGTAAAGTCCATGCGGCAGACGCTGAATCTTTCGCAGAACAAACGCTTGTGGGTTTTGTTTACATCTTCGACCGACGAAACCGCGGGAGATCCGATGATGAAGGGGCCGTTTGAGTCCCAGGCTACATATGTTGAAGATGTTGTGCGATGGGTCAGACAACGGGATGACATTGAGTTAGTGATCAAAGTACACCCGAACTTAGGTGGCAACCGCTATATTGGGAAAGCTACCGGCGAACTGCAAATGTATGAGGATATGAGGTCGTCGCTGCCATCAAACGTTCGCCTTGCCCTACCGCAAGACTCGGTGAACGCATATGCTCTGGCGAACGAGGCGGATGTCGGTTTGACCTTCGGGTCGATCATGGGGCTTGAGATGGCAATGCTCGGCAAGCCTGTGCTCTTGGCGTCAAGGACTTGGTACGAGGACGCCTCACGCATTCTCAGGGTTCGATCCAGGGAGTCGTTGCCTGAAATGCTTGAGAAATGCCTTCGCGCGTCTCCTGATCGTGAAATCCGGCGTGAGGCATTCCGCCTTGCATATTGCTTGGTGTGTACATTCGAAATGGAATTTCCGTTGATTACTGTGCTGGACATATTTGACGCTAAGCCGAATTACAGTCAAAAGGAAGAGCTCTCTGCGGGTAGGGACCCATCCCTGGATCGCATTTGTAACTACTTGATTGAAGGCAGCCCCCTCTTTGAATCTCCCACCCCGGAGGATCGTTCGCGAAGCACAGCCGAAGAAGATGCTTTCTTTGACCAACTAGAGAAAGCGATTGCAGGCTCGGCGATCTCGCCCGCGAGCTCCGGCGTGAATGGTGAATTGGAGGCGCCAAACGCAGTCCCGAAGAGCAGCTTCCGCCAATTCGGAAGCTCAATCAAGAAATCGATCAGACAGTTCAGGGCATTAAGTTCGTCTCGTAATCGATGAATTGTGAGTGAGCATCGCCAGTTCAGTTTGTTTCTTTAAGGCCCCATCGAATGCAAATCACCGTAATCTTGTGCACATATAACCGCTGTCAAAGCCTTGCGAAAGCGCTCGAAAGCGTTGCGGCCTCCCAGCTTCCCGATTCGATCGAATGGGAACTCTTAGTGATCGACAACAACTCTAAAGATCAGACTCGGGACGTCGTTGAAGATTTCTGCAGGAAGCATCCTGACCGTTTTCGATATGTGTTTGAGCGGGAACAGGGCAAGTCGAACGCCCTCAACACAGGAATCCGTGAAGCTCGCGGAAGCATTCTGGCTTTCATGGATGATGATGTAATCGTCGATCCCGCGTGGCTGTGGAGCGTAACCAAGCCTCTCGATTCAGACGAATGGGCTGGCGCCGGCGGGCGCATTCTTACCCAGCAGACATTTGTTGTGCCCCAATGGCTGGCGCTTGAGGGCCCATACTCTATGAGCGGGATGCTTGCGCTCTTTGATTTAGGAGATCGTGGCGAAGAGCTGAAATCGCCGCCTTTTGGCACGAATATGGCTTTTCGCAAATCAGTTTTCACGAAGTATGGAGGATTTCGCACCGATATGGGGCCGTGCCCAGGCAGCGAAATTCGCAATGAAGATACAGAATTCGGTCGCCGCGTAATGGCGGCGGGCGAACGTCTGTGGTACGAACCGTCAGCCATCGTCTACCACGCGGTTCCGGAAAAACGCCTGAAAAAGCGCTATTTCCTCAGGTTTTGGTACGATCACGGACGAGCAAGTGTTCGAGAAGATTGGTCAGGAAAATCGGGAAGTCTCTCACAAGCATTGTCGGAATACCGCCGCATCCTCTCCGGGTTCCCCAGGCCGAAGGCCACTGCGAAAGGTCTGTTGGCGAAAGATCCAAAGAAGAGGTTTTACCACCGGTGCCTGGCTTCGATGAAAATGGGGCAGATTGTTGAAATGCCTCGGTGTTGGTTTTCCGGAACGAGGCAAAACCAGAGTATCCGCGCCAATCAGCCTGAGACCGGGCATTCAACGACAAAATTGGGCAGCGTAGAATAAGACTGCATAACTACGGTCGTTTAGATTATTCGAATTGGTTTCGCGAAGCAACGATCGATTCCAATTCTTGATGTAAGCCCGGTTACGTCCGCAAGATCCGGTCATATCGGGATATGTATTCTGGCCAAGGAGTCGGATGAAAGTCACCGCCATCTTATGTACTTATAACCGGTGCCAGAAGCTTGCTCAGGCAATGGAGAGTCTTGCGGCTTCAGTATTTCCTGACTCGGATCAGTGGGAAGTTCTCATCGTGGATAACAACTCGCGCGATGAGACGAGAGCTGTGACCGAAGGCTTCATCCGCCGATATCCTAGGCATTTTCGTTACTTATTCGAGGCGCAACAAGGGAAGTCGCATGCGCTCAACTCGGGAGTTCGCGAAGCCAGCGGCGAGATCCTGGCTTTTGTTGACGATGATGTGACAGTGGAACCCGACTGGCTCTACAACCTGACCTCCGTCCTACGCAATGGCGAATGGGCAGGATCGGGGGGGAAAATATTGCCGGATCGGCAAATTTCGCTACCCCCATGGTTGGCGTTCGATGGCCCACGTGGCATGGGAGAGATGATTGTTGCGCAATTTGATCTCGGCAACGAACCATGCGAGCTCCGGATACCCCCCTATGGAACGAACATGGCATTTCGCAAGGAGTTGTTCACAAAATATGGGCTCTTTCGCACTGACTTAGGTCCACGGCCCGGCAGCGAAATACGAAACGAAGATATGGAGCTCGGGCGCAGGCTCCTTGCTGCCGGAGAGCGATTGCTTTATGTGCCGTCAGCTGTCGTCTACCACGAAGTGCCGGAGAATAGAACCACAAAAAAGTATCTCCTTAAGCGGTGGTTCGACAATGGGCGGGCAGAAATTCGCGAAAGAAAACCTAAACCGAAGGTGTGGGGAATCTCGCGGCGTTACTTCAGAGTTGTAAACTTCACTCTAAAATTCCTGCCCCTGAAGATACGTCACTGGCTACGGGCTCGGGACCCTCAGGAACGATTTCATTGTAAGTGCGTCGTCTGGCATGCGGCGGGACAATTAGTGGAGATGTGGCATCAACCGTCTGCCGAGACGGAGACCCGCAAAGTGCCAGGCGTCCAGGGTGCATTGAATTAAAGTCCCTCTGAAAGCCATGAGCATTTCTGTCATTCTCTGCACCTACAATCGGTGCGAAAGCTTGAAGACGACGCTGGACAGCCTCACTGCTCTGGTCGTGCCGCAGTCGATCGAGTGGGAAGTCTTAGTGGTGGACAACAACTCGAAAGATCGCACGCGCGAAGTGATCAACGAGTTCTGCTTGCGTAATCCGGGTCGCTTTCGATATATCTCTGAGCTGAAACAGGGGCTTTCCAATGCTCGCAATGCCGGCATTGGCCAGGCGCGCGGGGAGATTCTGGCATTTGTCGATGACGATGTAACGGTCGAACCGGGCTGGCTGCATGACCTGACTGCCAATCTTTACGACGGTCAATGGTCTGGGGCTGGAGGTCGAATTCTTCCGCCAACGGAATTCGCTCCGCCTCCATGGCTTGAGCTTCGCGGCCCTTGGGGTCAAGGCGGTCCGCTGTGTGCACAATTTGATTTCGGCGATACCCCGGGGGAACTCAAAGAGGAACCGCCCTATGGGACCAATATGGCCTTCCGTAAAACCATGTTCGAAAAGTATGGCGGCTTTCGTGTGGACATGGGGCGCTGCGGTGGGAGCCTTATCGGCAATGAGGATACTGAATTTGGCAGGCGATTAATGGCTGCTGGCGAACGATTGCGCTATGAGCCTTCAGCCATCGTTTACCATTCGATTGCAGAGGAGCGGCTAAATAAGAAGTACTTCTGGGTATATTGGTTCGCGTTCGGCCGCGCGCAGATGCGAGAAAAAGGGCTCCGGACAAAAGTATGGGGAATCCCGCGTTACTTCTTTAGTCTTCCGAACATCGCCTTACGGATCCTTCTTCCTGAAGTCGTAAAATGGCTTCTTACTCGCGACCCCAGAGAAAGGTTTTCCCGTCAATGCCGCGCTTGGTGTACGGCTGGTACGCTTGCGGAAGTTTGGGACCAGGCACTAAGAGGAAGCTTCGCTCGCTCAGGCAATTCGCTCCCGCAGAGCGGTGACATAAGTTAATGAACATTCTTGTTGTGTCTCCCTACCTGCCCTGGCCACTCGATGCGGGAGGAAAGGTGGCCCAATACGCCTCGCTGGCGTGCCTTCGTACCGATCATCGTTTCACCCTTGTGTGCCCGGTTTACAGCGAAAAGCGCATGAGTGACGCCGCTGCCCTCCAAATACATTTTCCAGAGATCAAGGTCCGGGCAGTTTATTGCGGCTCCTCCGCACAACGAAGTCACTCCAAGACAGATTTGTTGACGCGTTCGCTGCGATGGGGAGCCAGGCAGTATCGCAGATTGAGATATGCTGCACCTCCAGATGCAGGTCAGCAGAAAGAGCGGCCGGTGCCTGCCTATCCCTTCGGCCCGCTACCAGAGCCATTTCTGGTTGCCGTTGCTGATGAACTTGCGCAAGGATGTGACTTAGTACAAGCCGAATTTGCGGAGATGTTATCACTTGGTGCGTGGCTCCCAACAGAGATTCCCAAGGTCTTCATTCATCATCAGCTCCACTTCGTATACGCCAGAAGGTTCTCCGCCGCTCGAAAGCTAGGTAGCTATTCGGAGTATCTTGTGAAAGTGATGCTTGTCCAGGAGCAAACATACCTTCGCGCGTTTGACGGCGTAGTTGTGTTCAGCGACGAAGATAAGCACGCTCTTTCTGGCTGGATCGAAGATGAAAAAGTGCATGTAAGTCCCTTCCCCATTTCGGGCAGTTCTGGGATTTCTGACAAATTCTTTCAAGCCCGCTTTTCATTTGTTGGATCGGAAGAGCATTTCCCAAATCGAGATGCCTTAGAGTGGTTAACGGAAGAGATATGGCCCGAAATCTCGAAACAGGTGCCGGGAAGCATTCTCAAAGTAATTGGACAATGGGGCGAAGCTTCCCGGACTCGATATTCCAAGCCGGGCGTCGAGTTCACGGGATATGTCGCCGATTTGGAAAATGCAATTGCGGGGAGCGTTATGCTTGTGCCACTCCGAATCGGAAGCGGTATCCGTGTCAAACTCCTGGATGCCATGGCACAGGCGGTCCCGGCCGTCAGCACATCGATTGGATGCGAAGGACTCCCGGTGTCTGATGGTATGGAGATTCTGATCCGTGATGACGCAGCAAAGTTCACCTCAGCCGCAGTCGAACTCGCAAACGACCTGGAACTCCGCGCTCGGTTGGCAACTGCAGGTAAGGAACTTATGGCCAGAGTCTATTCACCTGAACAGGTTCGGAAGAGACGCAACGAGATCTACCAGATTGTATTAGGTGTTCATTCTCAGTGCGCCTCTTGAACGAGACCGTCTGATAGGTATCGACATTGCTCTGGTCAGTCATGATCCCGACATACGATCCGAAGCCGCAACACCTCGAGCAAGCGCTCCAGAGCGTCCTATCGCAGGATCCGGGCAGCGAAGCAATGCAGATCGAGGTTGTGGACGACTGCTCTCCGAGTGTTGATGTAAGGCGGGCAGTCCAAGACGTGGCGGGTGACCGCGTGTACTTTTCGCAGACTCCAAAGAATCTTGGCTTAGCCGGATGTTGGAATGAGTGCATTGAGCGGGCGCAGGGCGAGTGGGTTCATATTCTTCATCAAGACGATTATGTCCTTCCCGGCTTCTACGCGGAAGTTGAGAAAACTGCGGCTTTGCACCCGGATGTTGGATTGATTGCGGTTCGTTCCTTCTTTGTTGATGAGGAGGCAGTGATCAGTGGAGTTACGCCGAGGATTCGCAGTCTTGAGCAAGGTGGTTCAACCGTCTCAGAATTTCTTTTGGACAACCCGATTCAATGTCCCGGTGTTGTGGTGCGCAAACGAGCGTTTGAGATGCTAGGAAAGTTCCGAGACGATCTCTCTTACACCCTGGATTGGGAGATGTGGACCCGCGTCATTGATCAGGCTGGCGCTGTAGTCTCGCCGCATGTTTTAGCCAGTTATCGACTTACAAATCAGAATGAAACAAATCGTTTGGCTAGAACTGGCGAAACCTTAACAGACCGCGCAAAGATTAATAGGATCTTCGCGGAAAGATTTAAGGAGTTTGATGCTGAGGCTGCAAATCGGCGCGTGTGCGAGGTTGCACTAAGCCGTGCCGGGTTTTTCAAATCGTCTCACGACAAACAGGCATATCTCGCCCACTTGAAATATTGGCGAAGAAATGCCCCACTCAAGGCCAAGGTAAAATACTACGGTGGTTTAATCTACCGTAGCCTCCAAAATACCGTTGCGAAGCTCCGAAAGTAAGCGAGTGCCGGAATCGGACCGGAACCTCTCGCTTATTTCCGAACGCAGCAATCGGGCTCCCGGCTGGCGAATATTACATAGGCCACGCCCTTACGTCTAGTGGTGACTACGCCTTCCTCCCCAAAACATCGACCAATTGAGTCGCTCCAGTCCCAATGACAATGGCATGAATGTTACCGTCATCCTTTGCACTTATAACCGTTGCGAGAGTCTAGCTAAAACGCTCGAGAGCCTGGCTATGTCAGAAGTTCCCGCTTCCCTTGAGTGGGAAGTTCTGGTGGTCGACAATAACTCCAGGGATCGCACGCGCGAAGTGGTCAACGAGTTCTGTAGGCGTCATCCAGGCAGGGTACGCTATATTTTTGAATCGCAACAAGGGCTTTCGAATGCCCGCAACGCTGGAATTCGCCAGGCGCACGGGGAAATAGTGGCGTTTGTCGACGACGACGTAATCGTTGACCCTGCATGGCTTGGCTGCCTCGCGGCTTCAATGCAAAACACGCAATGGGCCGGCTGCGGAGGACGCGTTCTGCCAGAACCCGGTTTTTCGCCCCCCCCCTGGCTTGCAATTGAGGGGCCCCTCAATCTCCTCGGAGCTCTCTGCGCCTATTTCGATCCTGGTGATTCGCCCGGCTCTCTCGATCGGCCTCCAATCGGAGCCAATATGGCATTCCGTAAGAGCATGTTCGAGAAGTACGGTGGCTTTCGCATAGATCTGGGACACTGCGGTGACAGTCTTGTCGGTAATGAGGACACTGAATTTGGCAAGCGATTAATGGCGGCCGGGGAGCGACTATGCTACGAGCCTTTTGCCGTTGTCTACCACTCGGTTCCAGAAGAGCGGCTAAATCGGAGATACTTTCGAGTATGGTGGTTCGACTTTGGCCGAGGCACTATTCTTGAGACAGGAAAAATTCCCAGCACCACTGAGATTGTGAAGATCGTCGCCAGGATTATTCTAGCGACACCAAAATGGCTGTTGAGTCTGGATTCTCAGCGCAGGTTTTATCGCAAATGCCGAATATGGTACGAAGCCGGGAAGATAGTCGCAGTCTACCAACTCATCTTGCGGGGGAATGCCAGGACTGCGCTGCCTTAGTCCTCCGGCAATGGGGAGATCGGATTTTCAGCTCGCAGCGCCGCTTCAGTTAGAGCTTTTCAGGCAATTGGGTACCGCTCCAGCATCGGGATTATTAGAACAGAAACCTTGCGAATCAAGTCTTTTTCGCCACCATCAGCAGGCCAAAAAGACCTGGCAGCATTAAGAAATCAGGAGAGAACCGTGACGGTGAATGCATCAATGCAAACGGATGAGCTTAAGCATCGACTCGAGACGCGGAAGGCGCGCATCGGTATTGTGGGGATGGGCTATGTTGGGCTGCCTCTAGCGCTTTTGTTTAGCGAACAGCGCTTCAAGGTCACAGGCTTCGATATTGATGTTCGTAAGGTGGACATCCTCAACACGGGCGGCACCTACATCGTGCGCATTTCGGAGGACATGATTGAATCGGCGCGCCAAAATGGATTCAAGGCGACCGTAGATTATGGCGAGATCGCCGAAATGGATGTTGTCATCCTCTGTGTCCCAACCCCGCTTGACGAGTATCATGAGCCTGACCTGAGTTACGTTCGTGCCACTGTCGAGAGCATTGCTCCGTGCGTTCACGAGGGGCAACTTATCATCCTGGAGAGTACGACTTATCCCGGGACCACGGAAGAAGTCGTTGTTCCCCTTCTCGAGAAGGGGAATCGGGCGGGCCTTTGCGTTGCGAGAGACGCTTCCGCTCGCGGGTTCTATGTTGCATTTTCTCCGGAACGGGAAGATCCCGGGAACGATACGATTGAGCGGCGCGATATCCCGAAGGTCGTTGGCGGATGCGGTCCGGTGGCCGCTGAACTCGCATCGGATGTCTACGCATCAATCTTTAATCGCATCGTTCCGGTCTCTTCTCCCGCCGCAGCTGAGATGACCAAGCTGTTAGAGAATATCTATCGCTGCGTCAACATCGCCCTCGTCAACGAACTGAAACAGCTTTGCATACGTATGGGGATTGATATTTTCGAGGTAATTGAGGCAGCCAAGACCAAGCCATTTGGTTTCCAGGCGTTTTATCCTGGTCCGGGCTTGGGCGGACACTGCATACCCATCGATCCGTTCTATCTCTCCTGGAAAGCCAAGCAATTTGACTTTCATACGCGGTTTAT
>CAZKJB010000002.1:0-40565 GCA_964552975.1 uncultured Occallatibacter sp.
CGCCCAATGTTCCCGTGCTGGCCAACATTCGGCCCTCCGGCGAATACCTGATGGAGGATTTCTATTATGCAGGCGGCTTGCGCGCATTGATGGCGGAGATTCGCGACCTTCTCGATCTCGATTGCCTCACTGTCAATGGCAAGACGGTCGGGCAAAATCTTGAAGGCGCAGTTGTGCTCAATCGAAATGTAATCCGCGAGCGCTCGAAACCTCTCATGGAAACCGGCGGCACAGTGATCCTCTTCGGATCGCTCGCTCCCGATGGCGCCGTGATTAAGTCAGTTGCTGCCGACAGGCGTCTCTGGACGCATACAGGGCCTGCAGTCGTCTTCAAGGGTTTCGAAGACATGGAAGCGCGCGTCAACAACGACGATCTCAAAGTCGATGAAAATTCCGTTCTCGTCCTTCAGAATGCGGGTCCGCTGGGCGCTCCCGGCATGCCGGAGTGGGGTTTGCTTCCGATTCCGAAGAAGATTTTGAAGCGCGGAATTCGCGACATGGTGCGCATCTCGGATTCACGCATGAGTGGTACGGCATATGGAACCTGCGTTCTGCATGTCGCCCCTGAAAGCTATGCGGGCGGTCCGCTCGCGCTGGTACGCGACGGAGATCAGATCACACTCGACATCCCCAATCGAAAGCTCGACCTGCTCGTGCCGGAAGCAGAGCTCGCAAAGCGGCGTGCTGAGTGGGTTCGCCCCGTGGAAAAAGATCAGCGTGGTTACCTCTCCCTCTATCGCGAGCATGTGTCGCAAGCCAATCTGGGATGCGATTTTGATTTCTTGCAGGCGGTCACTTCGTCCGCGGACAAAATCTAGCTTCAGCCGCGCCATGATTTGGCGGCGCGCCGCGGGTCTATTTCCCGTTGCGCCGGCGCGTGCGAAATCTTGCGAGAGCGCCACGAAGCGACGGCCGATTCACGCGATATCATGGCAGTGCCGGAAACCGATTTGCCGGGGCGAAGTTGGCCGGCGCCGATTGCGAAAGTTTGCTTCTTTGCCGAGTTGACAATTCTTCACACTCGATCGGGCGCGGCAATGGGAATGAAGAAATGGATAGAAGAACATTCAACAAACTTGCAGGAATGACTGCGGTGAGCACCGTTGCCCAGGCAGATTTGCACGCGCAGAAGGCTGCGCGCCCTGGGGAAGTGGTTCTCGAAGACAGTACGTTTCTTGTGGCGTTCGACTCCGGCACAGGTGCACTGACGCGTCTGGTTCGGAAGTCAACCGAGTGGGCCATCCAGAGGCGGCCCGAGTTAGGTATGTCATTCCGCTTGTTGGTTCCGTTGCCGGTTCGTCGAACCAATTTCGTTTTCGGCGAGAAGCAGCGCGCAACGCGCGTGCAGAAGATATCTGACACGCAGGTACGCATTGAGTGGAGTAACCTGGTCAGCGAGATCGGTGTTGCTTTACCGATCACTTTCACCGCTACCGTCACACTCGAAGACGGTGCTCTCACCTTTCAGAGCACACTCATCAACGATTCCAATTTTTCTGTCGAGACTGTCGAATATCCGTATTTCGGCGATCTCAGCGCGCCTTCCCGTGACACATCGATGAGCGCCGAGCACATGTGGTACGGCAACTTGGTTGGGGACGAGCTCTATCCTACGTTCCACAATGAAAAGGGGTACTGGGGCGTTAACTTCCCCACCAAGACGATCGATTCAAAGCAGAGTCTGTTTACTCTCATCCAGACTCCGGCAGAAGGGTTATACGTAGGAATGAATGACCCTACGCAGCCGTATCTGATGCAGTGGACCTTTGAGCAGCATCCCGGTGTCGTGCAATCGATCAGCGACCCGGTGCCGCATGAAGACGAGATCTCTGGCCTGGCAGTCTTCCTGAAATTTCGCGCTTGTCACTTTATTTTTGCCCATCCACACTCATCCAAGTCGCTTGCGCCCGTAGTCGTGCGCGCCTACGATGGCGGTTGGCATGCGGGCGTCGATGTGTACAAGTCCTGGCGCGCGACTTGGTTCAAGCAGCCTCACATCGCAGCTTGGGCCCTCGATCTGCACTCCTGGCTGCAGTTGCAGATCGATGGGGCGGAGCAGGATTACTCGATTCCCTATCGTGAACTTCCCAAGTACATCGACGAGTGTGCAGCCAACGGAGTCACAGCCATTCAACTCGTGGGGTGGGCAATTGGCGGCCAGGACGGCGGAGATCCGTCGCTCGATACGGACCCCGGCTTGGGAACATGGCAGCAGTTGCATCAGGCGATCCTGGACGCACGCAGCAAGGGCATCAAGATCGTCCTTTTTGGAAAACCGACTTGGGCGGACCGTACAACAGAGTATTGCAAGAAGCAGCTGTATCAGTATGCCGCAACCGATCCGTACGGAATTCCATACGAAACCGGCGGCTACAGCTACACCACCCCAACACAGTTAGCGGGCATCAACAATCGGCGCCGATACATCATGGATATCCAATGTCAGGAATACCGCAACATTGCTACCACTGAATTTCTAAAGACTGTCGCGCTTGGCGCTGCCGGATGGCTCTTTGACGAGGTTTGTCATCATGGTCCAGTGGAATACTCGTTTAGCCAGGGCCATGGCTACACAGCGCCCGGCTTTATTTACGGCGGCGACGTGCCGATGGCCCAACAATTCCGCGCAGCGGCAGACAAGGTTGATCCCGATTTCATTTTTGCCGGCGAAGCGCCGCAAGATTGGCTCTTGCAGTGCTATCCGGTTTCCTACTTCCGCATCAACAGCGGCTCTCGCCCGGTCTGCCGCTACATTGATTCCCAGGCACCATTGCTTGTCGCGGCTACTGGATTCGACGACCGCGAAATGCTCAATCTCATCCTGCTGCACCGCTACATCATCAGCTACGAGCCCTACAACTTTAAGGGCCACGTCACTGATTTCCCGCTGACCTTGGCCTACGGCAGGAAAGTCGACGCGCTGCGGCTTCGCTATAGAGAGTACCTGTGGGACGCGGAATTCCGCGACACCCTGGGCGCGAAGGTTGCATCCGCCGACGGCTTCCCGCGCTATTCCGTATTCGTCGCCAAATCCGGAAAGCGCGCAGTTGTGGTCGTCAATCCTGAACGGAGCAAAGCAATCAACGTGACCGTGGATCTGCCAAATCCTGGCAACCTTGTCTCTGTGGCGCCGGAGCTGCCGGATCCCCAGCCCGTCCTCGGCGCCCTCGAGATTCCGGCTCGCTCCGCAATGGTCATCATGGAAGTGTGAAAATTCGAACTATGGAATCCAAGCAGATTTCCCGTCGTCAATTCATCCGAGCCGGCGCCGCGGCGGCTGTACTCGCTCCTTCAGTTCTCACATCGGGCCAGGGAAAAACCGGACCGGCCCAGCGAAATATCGCTCTGGATGGCGATTGGCTCTTTGGCGGAAAATTCTCTGCGGCGGCGATGCAGCCGGAATTCAACGACAAAGGTTTCACAACGGTCACCCTGCCTCACACGGTCACCCCGCTCTCCTGGCAGAATTGGGACCCGGCTCAATGGCAAGACGCGTGGATGTACCGAAAGCATTTCACACTCCCGCCCGGTCTCGAGAGGCTGCGCCTCTTCCTTCATTTTGATCGTGTGCTTGCCAGCGCAACTCCGGTCGTGAACGGCCGCAACCTCTTGCCGCACGCCGGCGGATTTCTGCCCTTCGATCGCGAAATCACAGGAATGGTAACCAGAGGCGACAATGTTCTCGCTCTCTCAGTCGATGCCCGCTGGCTCAATGTTCCGCCTGCAGGCTCGCCTCGCGGCCCCGAAGCGGTCGACTATTTGCTGCCAGGCGGCATCACGGGATCCGCTCAGTTGCGCGCGGTACCAACAATCTTTCTGCGCGAGGTCTTTGCCAAGCCGGTCGATGTGCTGAGCTCGCAGCCTCGCGTTCTGCTCACGTGCCGCGTCGATGCCGGCGGAAAGCTTCCGGCAGATATACGCCTCGTCGCGACTCTACGCCAGGGACCTCGCACCGTCGCCAGCGTTTCACAAGCCGCGCAGATCGACAAAACAGATCAGGAGATCCAGATGACTCTGGATGGTCTCGGCAGTATCCAGCTTTGGGACACCGACCATCCTCATCTTTACGACATAGAGGCCACGCTCTTCGTCGGCGGCCGCCCGCTCCATCGATATGCGACGCGCATCGGCTTTCGCGAAGCTCGCTTCGATCTGGATGGATTCTATTTGAATGGCCGTCGCACGCAACTGTTTGGATTGAATCGCCACGAACTTTTCCCGTATCTCGGCTTCGCCGTCCCGGCCAGGCTTCTGCGCCGCGACGCCGAGATTCTCCGCCGCCAGTTCAACTGCAATATAGTGCGCTGCTCCCACTATCCGCAGTCCGAAGCATTTATGGACGCCTGCGATGAGCTTGGCCTGATGATTTGGGAAGAGCCGCCGGGCTGGCAATACATCGGTGACGAAAGCTGGCAGGATCTGACAATACGCGATGTCGAAGGGATGATCCGCCGCGATCGCAATCATCCTTCCGTGGTGATCTGGGGAGTGCGCATCAATGAGTCGCGGAACGATCCGGCGCTCTACACGCGCACGCGCGCGCTAGCCCATTCGCTCGATGACTCGCGGCCTACTTCCGGCACAATGACACCTTCGTCTCGCGCGAACTGGAAGGCAGAGTGGAATCAGGACGTCTTTGCATTCGACGATTACCACTCCGCCCCTGACAATACAGTCGGCATCCTCGATCCGGTTGAAGACCGTCCCTATATGATTGCCGAGATAGTCGGCCAATTCAACTACGCTGCAGGCAAGAACTTCGATATGAGGTACCGCCGAGCCGGCGACGTTGGCGAGCAAACGAGTCAGGCACTCTACCACGCGCAGGCGCATAGTAGAACTGCCGATCATCCTCGCATCGGGGGAGCCATCGCATGGTGCGCGTTCGACTACGCGAGCCTCGTCAACGCATATAACGCCGTCAAGTGCCCCGGCATCTCCGATGTCTTCCGAATTCCCAAGCTGGGGGCTTCGTTCTACCTGGCGCAAGTCGAACCCTCGGTACGGCCCGTTATCGAGCCGGATTTCTACTGGGACTTCGGCGCTCATACGCCGGCGGGCCCCGGCGACCACGCTGCTATCTTTTCCAATTGCGATCGTCTTGAGCTTTTCATCGATGGCAAGCCGCGCTCGGTGCTCCATCCTGACCGCGCCGGTTTTCCAAACCTCAGGTATCCGCCGTTTTTTGTCGACCTCCAGATCGTTGGCTCCGCGCATCCCGAGCTCCGCATCGACGGCTACGCGGGCAACACGCGTCTTCTCTCTCGTTCCTTTTCATCAGATCCCTCGACTGACAAATTCTGGCTTCGTGCGGATGACACCGAACTCGTCGCCGACGGAGCAGATGCGACGCGCCTCGCATTTGCTGTTGTCGACAAGTTCGGCGCGCAGCGAGCTTACGCCGGCGGCCGGGTTTCCATCAAAATCGACGGTCCCGGAACCATCGTCGGTGACAATCCCTTTTCTCTCGACGAAAACGGCGGGGGGGGCGCCGTTTGGGTACGATCTTCTGCCGGGTGCACCGGGTTGATTCGCATCGAAGCAGTGCACACCACCTTCGGCGTCCAAGTGGCCAAAATCCTGGTCAAGTCAACTTCGCCCCTACCCAGCAGGCCAACAGCCTCATCATCGTTCACATCCAGTTGATCTGTTACAATCGATCAAATAACAGGCCATCCCGCCCACCCCCAAACGTGCGAACAGGCCGGACAATTTGGATCACGGAATCCACTCAAGCATGGAGGGTGCATTTCAATGGGCATGACGCCGGGAAAACTGGCCGGGTTGAAATCCATTTCCGATGATCGCGGCGTGATTGCTGCGCTGGCGTTGGACCAAAGAGGCATTCTCAGAAGCGCCATCGCTAAAGCGAAAGGCGTGGATGATGTTCCCGCGTCTGCAGTAGAAGAGTTCAAGATCCACGTCACCTCAGCATTGACCGTCCATGCTTCGGCCATTCTGCTCGATCCCGAATACGGCTTTCCCGCGGCGGGGCATCGCAATAAGGCAGGCCTGCTGCTTGCCTACGAGCAATCCTGTTACGACGCTGCGCCACCGCGCCTTCCGATTCTTTACGACAGTTGGTCGGTGCGGCGCATGAAAGAAGCAGGCGCCGACTGCATCAAAGTGCTGCTGCACTACACTCCTTTTGACCCGCCTGATATCATTAACGTGAAGTGCGCATTCGCCGAGCGAGTTGGCGACGAGTGCAGTGCCAACGATATCCCATTCGTTCTCGAACTCCTCGGCTACGATCTGAACGGCCATGAGAAGAGCCTGGACTACGCTCGCATCAAGCCGAGAATTGTCGTGCAATCGATTGAGGAATTTAGCAAGAGCCGTTACGGTGTCGACCTGCTCAAAATCGAAGTTCCGGTTCAGATGGGATTTGTTGCAGGCACCAGGTTCTTTCGCGGCGAAGAGGCATATACGCAATCTGAAGCAAAGCGCTTCTTCAGGGCGGCGTCAGAAGCCACCGATAAGCCATTTGTCTATCTCTCAGCCGGCGTTAGCAACGCGCAGTTCATTGAAACGCTTGAATTATTGGCGGAGAGCGGGAGCCGCTTTAATGGCGTTCTTTGCGGGCGAGCGACCTGGCAGGATGGCATCGCCGTCTACGCGCAACGCGGAACGGATGCATTGGATGAGTGGCTCGCCGCGACCGGCCAGGAAAACATTATGCGCGTCAACAAAGCGCTCAAGGCTGCCGAACGCTGTTATGCCGAAACTGGCGTGAAGGCGGGTGCTGCCGGCTCAGCCGTATAAGCTGAAGACCGGCAAGCGCCCGAAGTCCTTAGAGATGAATCCGACCGCTCAAAATGAGCGAAAGCGATCCCGCTGCCACCACAATCCAAAGAATCACACCTTGCAGCAGCGGCCTTACGCCGACCTGTTGCAGTGTCTTCTTTGAAAGTCCGGTGCCGATAAGATAGAGCGTCACCGTCAGGCCGATCACGCCCAGGTGTTTCAGGATTGGATAAGCCGGCTGAAAAGCATGGACGTAGGTATTGCCGACCGCTGCCAGGCAAAAGAAGAGGATGAACCACGGCCATTGGATGTTCGCGCTGCTCTTCCTCGCCATCGCGGTTCCCATTGAGATCGGCACAATCCACAAGGCTCGCGCCAGCTTCACCGTCGTGCCCACCGCCAGTGCCAGAGCTCCAAACTTAGCCGTTGCTCCCACCACTGAGCTGGTGTCGTGAATCGCCAGTGCCGACCATAGTCCAAACTGGGTTTGCGTCATGTGAAGCAGAACGCCAATTGCCGGAAAGGTCAGCAGCGCGATTGAGTTGAGCACAAAGACTGTACCCAAAGAAACCGCAATCTCCTCCTCGCCCGCATCGGTAATCGGCGCAATCGCGGCAATGGCGCTGCCCCCGCAAATGGCCGTACCCGCGGAGATGAGAAATGACGTACCCTTCTTCACCTTCAGGATCCGCCCCAGGCCCCATCCCAGCAGCAGGGCAAAGCTGATGCTTATTGCCGTGTAGACAAACCCCGAACGCCCCACATGAATCACCTGGTTGAGATCCATGCCAAAGCCAAGGCCAATCACTGATGCTTGCAAGAGGAATTTGGAGAGAGTCCTTGCCTCCAGGTGAAAAGGATGAGCAAAGGCAAATCCAAAGATTAGACCGCCGGCCAGCGCGATGGGCGGCGATACAAAGCCGCTCGCGGCAACGATCAAACCGACAAAAAATAGGTTTCTCGACACATATAGAGTGTGTCGTCAGCGATCCAGCCTGTCCAAGCAGAAGGGATCATAGGGCCATTAGGCACCCTTATCGGAGGCGCCACCGGGCGATCGCCGCACTCCCGCCGCACCTGCCAATCCTGTGGCCCTGTCCATGCCGGCGCGTTCCGAAATGAACCTGCGGAACTCCAAGGCCAGGCCTTGCGCTTCAGGTCCCTTCGCAACGGCAATCAGAAAGTCCCGCCGCATGCGCAGTCCCTTGATTTCGACTATCTTGAAGCTGCGTCCCAGACGTAGGTCCTTGGCAATCGCCCAGCGCGAAACGAATCCCACACCAAGTCCCGCTTCCACCGCGGATTTAATAGCTTCGGTCGAATCGAGTTCCATCACAATATTGAGTGTGCGCCGCTTGATACCGTGCCGTTCCAAAGCCATCTCGACAATTTGGCGCGTGCCCGATCCGCGTTCCCGCATCAGCAGAGGAATCGTCGCGATGTCGCCGCCCGCCACCACCGTTTGCTCCGCCCACTCATGCGCGGCAGGCACAATCAGTACCAATTCATCCTGCAGAAACGGCTGCGTGCTCACATCCCGGGTTCGCGGCGGCCCTTCAATAAATCCCAGCGCGATTCTCTGCTCCCGCAGGGCATTCACAATGTGCTCGGTATTCCCGCTGACCAGCGTGGGGTAAACCCGCGGATGCTTCTCGAGAAATTCGCCCAGTAGGCGCGGCAAAACGTATTGAGCGATGGTTGTGGAGGCGCCCAGAGTAAGCTCCCCAGCTTGCTCTCCTCCAAGAGCCGCAATTTTCTGCTCAGCGCGGACGAGAATCTCATGAGCTCGCTGAGAATGTTCCACCAAAATCTTACCGACTGCCGTCAATCGCACCTGCGATCCGGAGCGATCGAAGAGCTGAGCGCCAAGGTCTTCTTCCAGCGCCTTGATCTGAAGGCTCACCGCGGGCTGCGTCAAATAGAGCTCTTCAGCGGCTTTGCGAAAGCTCCGCTGCTCGGCGACCGTCCTGAACACAACGAGGCGGAAATTCTCCAGGCTTGCCATTCGGCTATTCTCGCAATTCCGTCTGTGCGGTTCGCGGTGCGCTTTATTGTACAGTGAGTTGAGGCGCCACCGAGTGAGATAGAGATCCTGAGGCTGCGGTGACAGTGAAGGAAAACGACTGCGACGAGAGATTCGCGCCGCAACCCGTTAATCCGATGGCAAGCAGTGCGCCCGCCACAACGAGTACCATCAGCCTCGCCAGGTGTGCGCTGCCTTTGCGCAGCCTGCCCGCAAACGGCAGCAGGATGAGTCCCAGCGCCACCGGCAGCTTTCCATTGCCGAATGGCCAGCGCGGCACTTCATTCGCGCCCTGAGCAGGCAACGTCACCTGCAGCGTCACATTGGTCGATCCTGAGCCTGCTGCAATGGTTGCAGGTGTGAATGTCGCAGTCATTCCCACAGGGACATCCGTCGCACCAAGGTTCACTGCTGCAGGCAGAGTCGCGCCGCCCACCGGAGTCACCAACAGCGTATAGACTGCAAGCCCGCCGGCTGGCACGCTCGTTTTGCCCGTTCCACCTGAAGCAAAGGCCAATGTGAAGTCTTCGACCGTCTCCGCCACCGCGTTACTGGTCCCCGGCCCATAGTTGGCATCGCCGGAATAGACTGCTGTGATTGAGTGAGGTCCCATCGTCAGCGCAGTAGTTGTGAATGTCGCTGCGCCACCCGCCAGGTTGGCCGAGCCAATCGAAACGGATCCGTCGTAAAAAGTCATGGTCCCAGTTTGTGTGCCTGCGTTCGAGGGTAGACTCGCCGTAAACGAGACGCCATACGTCATCAGGACGGGATTCGCTGAGGTAGTCAGCGTTACGTTCGGAGTAACTGGAAGCACCGTCAACATCACGCTCGCCGTTGCAGTCGAGTAGTGAACGGTATCGGTGGGCGTGAAAGTCACTTGCAATAGTTGTTGTCCAACCGTCAGCATTGCTCCGGCTGCCGGAGAGTAAACGAAGGTTCCCGGCACGCTCGCCGTCGCATCAAGTTGCGCCCCACTCAATGCCGTCCCATAGACAATCGGCGCAGGCGTGGGCCATACGATCGTCGGAGGCTGCTGATAGATCACGTTTTCTGAAGCCGACACGTTGCTCGAGAATGTCACACTCGACACGGTCGCACTCAGCGTTCCGCTCGTGAAACCGGCCGGATATGTCCCCACGCTTACAGTCACGGTCACAGAATCGGCCGCACTGGCCGCGAGGCTGGCGTTCCTCGTACAGGTCAGGGTTGCCAACGTGCAATTCCAGCCTCCGGTTGGATCCGAAATCGCAGTAGCCGTCATGTACTGCCCAAGCACGACGTTCAGAATTGCCGAGCTCGCGATAGCGGTTGTTGTGCTGGTGTTGGTTACATTCACCGTCACCTGATCGCCAACGTCGTTCTGCTTCACGACCATGGGGTTGGGATTGAAGCCAATCGAAAGCGTTGGCACCACCACCGGTTGCACAAACGTCGACAGGTCAAAAAGTGCGTATTCCAGCATCTCCTCTTGCGCGCTCATCGAAGTCTCAGCCGGACATTCGGCGGGAAATATCTTGCTCGTTGCCGAGCCGCCGGTCGGAGTAATCACGTGATAATCGTTGTACATCACGCGTCCGCATTGGTTGGCCGCCGCAGCGCCAACGGGCGTATTGAAAGTCATCTGCATCACTGGATTGGTTGTCTGGCCGGCATACGAACCGCTGTTGAGCGTCAGCCAGGACTGCGTCGGCGGAATCACCGTTCCAACGTCGGTACGAAGGGTGCTGATATCAATCTGATTTGCCGTGCCCGTAACCGTTGCGCCCGAGTTTTGCAGCCATTGCGCCAGCGTCGCGCCGTCGCTAAAATTTGTATTCACGGTTCCCACTCCCGCGTTCACCGATGTCTCCGGCGTCGTGGTCCAGTTTGCCACCGGCGGAAACTGCGCATCGCTGGGCGCATTGGGATCGAGGTACACATAACTGTAGTGCGTAGTGAAAATACGGCCGCCCGCATTGGCGTAGTTCAGAATGTTGTTGAGCGGAATGTTTCCTTGAATATAGGTCGGCGAACCTTGGCAAGGGAACATGACCATGTCGTAGTTGCTCAAGTTTGCTGAACTGCCTGTGAGTGTGGATTCCACTGGCGTTGTCGCGCTGATGTCTGCTCCAGGGCTTCCACCGCCCTTGTAAAGATGAATGTGGCCACCGGGATTTACGGTCCCGTTGTCATCCGTGAATTCAGTGCTTGCAATGCCCATGTCATGCAGCACACACTCTGCGCCATCCACTGAACCAGTAACAATCGCGATCATGGGGATGTCGCCCTGGGTGTGGTCCGCAGGCATGTTCAGCGTGAGCCCGGTCAGCGGTCCTCCCGCCACGGTCTCAGTAAATTGCCTCCGCCATTTGCCGGCCTGGATCACGACTGTATAGATCGCATTCTCTGGAATATTGCCCAGCGTAAAAGTGCCGTCCACGGCCGTATAGGCGTAGCTAACTACGCCGGTGGGCGCCTGGTACGTCAGGCACTGCACGCCGGTGGGCAGCGGCGCAACAGGCGCCGTCGTTGCGTACACCAGAACGTTCGACAGGGGAAGCGCATTCGCCGTTCTCGGATCGTAGACCGCGCCGCTGATGGTGGTATTCGTGGCGCCCTGGGCGGCAGCCGTCGCGCATGCGACTGGCACAAGCAGAACCAGCCCGGCGATCGCACTCTTTCCGCGTCCCCAATTACTCTGAGTAAGAAAGGGGAAATGAAAGCGAATAGAACTTAGCGGTCTGGCCATGGCGACGGTACTCCAGTCTCGCACATGCCCGTCCCCATCTTTGAGGCCCATGCTCGAACAGCAGCATCGCTCCGGCCCTTTTCCCTGCGTGCTCCCCGCTCATTCCGGGTGAACCACCGTGAGCTCTAAAAAAACCAAGGACGCTACTCTACGACTACGAGGGTTGCATGTGTACTTTCGAACGCTAACTGTAAAAACCCACGAACCATGATACACAGTCGGCGGGATTGCCTATCTAAATCGAATTCTGAGCCTTTCCCTGCCTCGACCTATCACGTACCCCAGATACGCGCAACTTCAATTCCACATAAACAATTTGCAATCATATACTTAAGCTCTAATTTCTGGCGATATGCGTTACTCCTTCAAATCTTTCACCCACTTGGGCGTGAACTCATTTCTTGCCGCCTGCTGCTCGATCATTCGCCTCGCTCCGGCAACGTGAAGCCGCATCAGCTTTTCCGCTTCATCGGGAAGGTTATTGCCAATTGCCTCCACAATCTGCAAGTGCTCGTCGTAAACTTCGCGCGGGTTCCGCGAAGCTCTCACAGCCATGCCCAGAACGCGGTAGCCTTCCGCCAGGCGCAGCAAAATCCGGTTATGGGAGAGATTCATGATCTTAAGGTGAAATGCGCGGTCGGCCGCACCCATTTCATCTTCCTTGTTCTCGTTCGACAACTCCCAGATGTGGTCCGCCATCTTGCGCAGCAGGGCCACGTCGGAGCGCGAAGTATGTTCGCAGGCAAGCCGCGCGGCAAGACCTTCCAGGAATTCCCTAACCTGGTACGCCTCGCACAGGCGCGGCGCGTCGAGCTTTTCGACAAACACGCCGAGCCGGTCGATCGATTCCACGAGTCCGAGCCACTGAAGCTCGAGCAGCGACTCCCTTACCGTTCCCTGGGCCACCCCCAGTTCCTTGGCCAGGCTCTGCTGCGTCAGCCGCTCTCCGGGCTGCGTTTCTCCCGACAAGATGCGGCGCTGGATCTCTTCCCGAACCTGATGCCGGCCAACCGGCGCTTGCATCACCATACCTGGTAAATCCTCCGTACTTTAAGTCTTCAGACTGCCCAGAAGACGGACCATCTCCAGCCCTGCCAGTCCTGCAGTCGGCGACATAACTCTATCGCACCATTGATGTTGCGACAGATCTGGCACATTGGCTTCTTTCTCGCGACGCCTAAGGTTTCCAACCCCTTCAGAGCGAGAATTCGGCCAGGAATTCAAACTATCTTAGCGCGACCAGCATCCTTTTCATTCTGCTCAATCGATGAATAACCCTAGAATCTATCGAAATCGATTGTCAATGCAAGCGGTACAGCCGTCCGAGTCGATTCGACCCGGTACTTTCGGTTATGGCTGGCGCCTTAGGGTAATGCATTTTTGTGCGTTTTCGGAATTGACCGCATTTCGGCCTAAATTGGGCAGCGCAATGACTCAATCCGGCCGTCGCTCATCCCAGCCAAATGCATTCTCGAAATGCAACAAATCAGGCTCCTGGCTGGGCACAAGATACACGCTGAGGATATCGAAGCGAGCCTGCGGCGCAGACTTCAAGGGCAATTGGCGCACATACTGCCGGGCCAAACGGCGAAGAGTGTTGCGCTTGTGCCGGTCGATCGCTGCTTCAGCGGGCGTGGCATCGCGCGCCGTTCGAGTCTTCACCTCAAGAAAACAAAGCATCGGCCCCTGCCAGGCCACGAGGTCCAAATCTCCATGCAGATTGCCGGCCGACCACCGCCGCGCAACAACCGTGTAGCCTTTCCGCAAAAGAAAGAAGAACGCCGCCTCCTCGCCCTGCTGGCCAGTGATGAGGTGCGCGGGCAAGACTGTCTTCCGCTCGCGTCGCGCGCCAAGCCAATCCAGCCCGGCCAGCACGCGCTCCAAGCATCCAGTCCTTACTTGGGTGGCCCATTCCATCGCTCTCCATTGTCGGCTCTTACGCCGGCCGAAGGCAAACGATCCCCGTATGCGCACATTCCCAGAATGAAACTCCCGATTCCATTCGAGAACTGCGCAGCGCGCCACGGCCAGCTCCTCTTATCCATCGCGACCGAGTGTCCGAAACTTGAGACATACCGCAAAGGAGATCGCAGCCATGTCACATGGTTTACTCGGAGGCATATTTGAACATCGCAACGCCGCAGCAGGACCTTTAGTGGAAGACGCCAGTGGGAATGCTGAGTTTGTCCCCGATCAAGCAGTGGATCGCAGCTTTCAGTATGCTCTGGATGCATTGCCCTGTAACGCGATGTTCTGCGATCGTGAGCTGATTCTTCGCTTTCTCAATAAGTCTTCGCGCAAGACCTTGCTCACGATCCAGCAACATCTCCCTGTGCCAGTCGATCAGATCGTCGGCAAATCAATCCATATTTTTCACAGGTCCCAGGACAACATTGACAGCATTCTTGGCGCAAAGCATCACGATGCTCATCACTTGCCGCACAAAGCTGTCATCGCACTCGGGCCCGTGAAGCTCGATCTGCACGTTGAGCCGATGATCACCGAATTCGGGGACTATGTCGGCGCCGTTGTGATGTGGGGAATCAGCACTCAGCAGACCATCGACGCGCTTCGCAAAGCACAGGAAGCGCAGCGCAACGACGTCGAGCATTTGAACAGCAACCTGGAGATGGTGGCGACAGCAACCCATGAGCTTGAGGCCAGCATTGCGGAGATTGCCAAAAACGCGACCGATCTGGCGCAGGCCGCCGAAAAGTCGCGAGAGGCAAGTGAGGAGAGCAAAGCCTCGATCCTGAGCTTGCAGGCATCCAGCAGCGGCGTAGCCAAAGTGGCGGAACTGATTGCCTCCATCGCCACGCAGACCAGCGTGCTTGCATTGAACGCCAACATTGAGGCAGCGCGTGCCGGCGCTCATGGCAAGGGCTTCGCTGTGGTGGCTAGCGAAGTGCGCAAGCTGGCCGAACAAACGGCCGCAGCTACGGCTGAGATTCAGGCCAAGGTGACGGCCATCGGCGCGGATACCGCCACCGCAATCGCGGCCATCGCCCGCATCTCCGGCCAGACTGAGGACCAATCAGGGCTTTCCCATCAACTTGCGGCTGCGGCTGAGGAGCAACGCCTCGCGACGCAGGAAATGGCGCACAACCTGGAACGGGCCGCGCATCGCACCTCCGAGATCGCCAACATGCGCATCGTGGAATAGCTAAACCACGCTGTCCAGCGCCAAAGAAAAGGAGCAAACAGATTCACTCATGTTTGCTCCTTCCAGGTTCCGGATCCCCCGGATCAGTGCCTTTCGATTAGGCCCTCGCGGCCGCAACTGCACTCTGGTCGAACTCCTTCTCGGCCTGCGTCAGCACCTCTTCCAGAATGTCGAGAGCCACGCTAGCTTCTTCTTTACTTACGATCAGGGGCGGAGAAAGCCGCAGCGAGGTCTCCCCGCACCCCAGCACGATCAGCCCGTGTTCGAAGGCGAGCGCCTCCACGCGATTGCGCAACTCCACAGCCGGCTCGCGCGTTGACTTGTCCTTCACCAGCTCGATACCAATCATCAGTCCGCGTCCGCGCACGTCGCCCATTGCCGGATGGCTCGTCTTCCAGCCGCGCAACCGCTCCAGCATGAATTCGCCGACATTTGCGGCGTTCGCAATTGCCTCGCGGTCGAGGATGTTCATCGTGGCTAGCGCAGCCGCAATGGACACTGGATTCCCGCCGAAAGTGGAAGCATGCGAACCCGGCGCCCAATCCATCAAGTTGGCGCGGGTCATGCAGATTCCAAGGGGCATTCCGCTGGCAATTCCCTTCGCGATGCAGACCATATCCGGCTCGACGCCCGAGTCCTCAATCGCCCACCACTTGCCCGTGCGCCCGCAGCCGCACTGCACTTCGTCCGCGACCAGCAGAATTCCGTGCCGGTCGCAGATGTCGCGCAGCTCGCGCAGAAAGTTGGTCGGCGCGGGAACAAAACCGCCTTCACCCTGAATGGGTTCTACAAAGATCGCGGCCACTTCTTCGGGAGGCAGGGTCGTCTTGAACAGCTTTTCCTCGATATATCGCGCGCAGCCCAGACTGAAAGCTTCTTGATCCCGCGCCCCACCGGTGCAGCCCCGATAGACATAGGGATACGGCACATGGGTCACGCCGGGCACGAGTGGTGAAAAGCGCCGCTTCTGTTGCGGCTTTGAGCCAGTGAGCGACAGCGCTCCCATGGTGCGGCCATGAAATGCGCCAAAGAATGAGATGATCTGCTGGCGTCCGGTGTGAAAGCGCGCCAACTTGAGGGCACACTCAATTGCCTCCGCGCCAGAGTTGCCATAAAAGAATTTGTGCGGGCCACGCATCGGTGCCACGGCTGAAAGCCGTTCCGCGAGATTGGTCAGTCCCTCATAGTAAAAATCCGTGCAGGAGATATGGATGAGTTCCGCTGCCTGTTTCTGAATTGCGGCGACCACTTCAGGATGGCAGTGGCCGGTAGAAACCACGGCGATGCCCGCGGCAAAGTCGAGAAACTCATTGCCGTCCGGATCCTCAATGCGAGCGCCCCGCCCACGCTTGGCTACCAGCGGATACGAGCGCGTATAACTGGGCGAAATGAAACGAGTGTCGGCCTCCACGGCGGCAGATGCTTTGGGGCCCGGTGGAGTGCAAACGAGTTTCGGTCCGTATTGCGCATGCAGCTCTTGCTTCGTCATATAACGCTCTCCTCGGCTATGGCAGTTTCGGAAATTTCATGTCGGCGTTCACGGTATTTGAGTCGGCGCGACCTGCAGGGAGCGACGACCTTGGCAAACAGTCATCCAGAGCACCGTATTTCCGATACTGCCCTGGTTCGGTTGTCGTGGCACGGCGCGAACTCGGTCCCGTTGGATCGACCCATCGGTCGATAGACAGATGCTGCGCAGCCAGACATCCCGGGCGTCGGGATCGTCCATTTCCGCAGACCCCTGTCGGGTCCATAAAATGGCGAGGATCTTCGGCGGGGTGGTGCTAATCGCCGCCGAAGAGGCTAGGTCGAGTGCGGGTAGGCAGCACGCGAAGGTGCTTGCGCGGGCAAATGCGTTGCGCGCGCGACCGTGACCAACGCTTTTTCGCCGGCTCGAGTGGCAATTCCCGTGGGTCACGCATTTGCATCGAATCCCCGCTGAATGTGAGGATAACATGCGGCCTGCAGCCGGATCCAAGCCGCTCGATTCGACTGCGTCCGATCGCCGGTCTACCGGAATCGAGCCAACGGCAATTCAGTAACTTAGATAGATTTCGCCCGAAATAAAAAGCAGTCTTCGCGCGCCGATCCCTCTATGGCTTCGATTGGGCGGCGGCTGCCGCCGGGATGGCGCCTGCTGGAACGATCGCATCAAACACATCCCCCTCCAGCGTGACCGCTTGTTTTTCGAAGACCGCTAAGCCGGCAGCGTCGGCAGCAATGGTCATCCAGCACACTGCGCCCTTCCCGAGCACTGTGCAGGCAATCTCAAGTGTGTACTTCGATCCGGGCTGGCCCTTCACAGTCGCGTTGGCGCGTTCGCCCCACATGGTATGACTGCCCAACGAGTAGTTCGCCAACACTGGATCGGCGATGTCGAAGGTTTGCTTCAGACCTTCGGATGCGCCCGCTGCAAAGTCCGCAAGGTTCTTGTCTGTCAGCTGCTGCCCATAG
Organism: uncultured Occallatibacter sp.; assembly: GCA_964552975.1. GTDB lineage: Bacteria > Acidobacteriota > Terriglobia > Terriglobales > Acidobacteriaceae > Telmatobacter. The sequence goes on from CAZKJB010000002.1 coordinate 17,116, forward strand.
CAATCGAAAGGCAAGACCACCACCACGACGACTGACGCGGGAGTGCCGTGCCGCGCCGTCAATTCCACTTGTGCGCACGCATTGCCTTTCTTCGATCCCATGACGGTTGGGTAGGGAACGTCAGGTTGCGCCATCTCAGAAGCCAGCATCTGCCAATCCGCGGGCAAACCGTAACTGAACCCGATGACCGCGTCCTGAATTTGCGGAGGGCCGGCTGGCTCTCGAGCTGGCGCATTCCCAGGCGCGGGCGCTCCCGACTGCGCGGCGAGCGGCATTGAACCAGCGACAAAAAGCCAAGCGGCAACGATAAATCTCATCCATTCGCCTTTCGCTTGGCGGTCAGTCTATCGCAGGTTGCTCCCGCGCTCCAACGGCGTTGCTCCCATCGCCACATGCTACTTCAAAAAGAATGCAGAAACCGCCGAAGCAACGCCGCACACCGAAAACGCAATCCCCAAATACCAGTAGATGCGGCTGCGCGTCAACAGCGTGACTGACGTGATTACCAGTCCAATCTCGAGCAGCGCCTCCGCCAGATCGAACCGGTCCGCTCGGGCTTCAACCGCTGCCACCCTGTCCACTTGAGCTTGGGCCTGCTGCTCTTCCACCTTCAGTTCTTCGGCCCACTTGGCTTCGTGGTCGGCGTAGGCCTTGGCAAGCTTTTCCGCCGCATGCTGGTCCGTTATGGTCACAACGCCCAGCAGATCGGAAGCCAGCTCGGTCGAGTTCGCGCGAATCTTGTGCGCCTGATATTGGTTCCAATCGTCGGTGGCCTGGTTCTGGTAGAGGACCGCTTCGGTATGCGTGCGATGGCCCAGCACTGTGGTCACCGCCACCAGTACTGCCAGCACGCTCATCGTGAAGGCCACGGGTCGCAGCGTCGATTCGTGCGCTCCGTGCTCGGCGTGCTCCCGTAGTTCCTGCGCTTCGTGGGCTTCCATAAACTAATGCACGGCCTCCGCTTCACACTGTTTCAATGCCTGCCGCGCCACCCGTTCGACTCTTCGGCCCGAACCTTCCCTGCTGAAAAGTTACACTCAATGCCCTTGCTCCCTCCAGCGCGCTTCGTCTACGCCCCGCAGCAGGAGCCACAGCATAAACTCGAACTCCGCCAAGAACCCGATCGGGAAGATCACTACTTTCGCGTGCTGCGCGACCTCCGGATTGAGATACGCGAGCCATCCCAAGCCAGCCGCAATCAATGGCCATCCGATCCATCGTGGGAGGAACCCCGGTCGCAGGATCAAAATGCCAAGCAGCACGCAAAACGGCCCAAAAAACACCAGCGAACTCAGGTCCGCCACACCGTGGTGCAGTTGGTGCAGCACATCATTGACGCACCCGGCCAAACCGCAAAGAGCTGCTGACAGGGCCAGGAGAGGCTGCCCTGAGCGAAAGAGCCGGTACAAAAGAATCGTCACCATCGCGTACAGCAGGGTTGCGAGACCGTTCAACACAGTGCCCGCGGGAAGCTTGCGGCTATTCAGGAATAGCCCCAGAATCGCGGTCGCAAAGTAGCTGAGATACACCAAGCCAGTCGCACGCGCGTGCGAGCGGAGGTTTGCCTGTGGCGTGGTTTCGATCATGACCCTGCCCCCGAACGGTGCTTTTGCCCCCGAAAGCTGAGAGCTACTTCCGCTTCCAGCGCACTCCGTCCTTTGAGTCTTCAAGAATCACGCCCTTTTCCGCGAGCTCATTGCGAATCTCGTCGGCTCGGGCAAAGTTGCGCAGTTTCTTGGCCTGCGTCCGCTCGGCCACCAGAGCGTCGATCGCCTCATCGGTCAGCGACTGACTTCGAATCAGCTCCGGCGCCACATCGCCGATGCGGCCAGCCTCGCCTGCCCACTCAATTGCGCGACGCGTGGGCTCGGCGTCGCGGTCATCGATGACAGCGAATACCGCGTCAAAATCCTGCAGCACCGGCAGAATCGCATCGCGATCCGCCGCAAAAAACTGCCCCTGATCGATTGCCGTATTCGCAGCGCGCACGAGCTCAAAGATCGGCGCCAGAGCGTCTGCCGTGTTCAGGTCGTCGGCCAGCGCCTCCATGTATTCCGACTGCGCTTTCTTCGCGGCATCCTGGATCGCAGAGTTCTCACCCGCAGCGAATGACCCGTTAGTCAGCCGCGCCTTGAACGTTCTCAGCCGCTCAATCGCCTTCGTCGCATCCGCCAGTCCATCGAAAGTAAAGTTGAACTGGTGCCGGTACGGAACCGAAATCAGCGCCAGCCGGATCGCCGACGCCTTGAATCCCTTCAACAGCAGGTCGCGGAGCGTATAAAAGTTGCCCTCGCTCTTCGACATCTTCCGCCCATCCACCAGCAGAAATCGCACATGCATCCAATGCCGTGCAAATTGCTTATGCGTCGCCGTCTCGCTCTGCGCAATCTCATTCTCGTGGTGGGGAAACATCAGGTCTTCGCCGCCTGCGTGCAGATCGAAGCTCTCGCCGAGGTATTTCATCGCCATCGCCGAGCACTCGATGTGCCAACCCGGCCGTCCGCGCCCGATCGCCGTCTCCCACGAGGTCTCGTTCGGCTTGGCCGCCTTCCATAGCGCAAAGTCACGGGCCGAATCTTTCTCGTATTCGTCCACGTCCACGCGCGCTCCGTCCTCCATGCCGCTCAAATCTTTTTTGCTCAGCTTGCCATACTCCGGAAACGCGGCGAGCCGAAAGTACCACGAGCCATCTTCGGTCTTGTACGCAGCCCCCGCCGCGGCCAGCTTCTCCACCAGCGCCACCATTTGCGGAATATTCTCGGTCGCGCGGGCGATCTGCTCCGGACGCTCGATGCGCAGCGACTCCAGGTCCTCAAAAAATGCTTCAACGTAGCGCGGCGTGTACTCTCCGATGGGGACCTCCGCCTCAGCAGCATTCCGGATGATCTTGTCGTCCACGTCGGTTATGTTCATCACGTGGCGCACTTCCATTCCGCTCAGCCGCAAAAACCGCCGGAGAATATCGATCTGCAAAAATGTACGGAAATTCCCGATGTGGCCGTAGTCGTAGACCGTGGGCCCGCAAGCGTACATACGCAGCGCCTTGCCATCGGCAGGGGCGAGCGGATCCAGTTGTCCCGTGAGGGTATTGAACAGGCGGAGTGTCATCGTGCGAGAACCCGGCTCGTCATGCGGGCTCTATCGATTGTAGCAGTGGAAGATAGCTGGTTTGATGGGCGCTGCGGAGGCGTGGTCTTCGCTCAAACCCGTTCGTGATTTCCGCCGGAACGCCAACGGCCAAGCGGCAGATTCAGGCCTGCTCATAACAAAATGCTAGCCACAATTCCGAAGTCAGCGAAGCGATCCACCAGAGTCACGGCGAACACGATCATCGTGAGGAAGACGCCCCATTTGACGGCTTGCAGTCGCAATGCCCGGCCCCATCGGCTTCCCGGAATCGGTTGTTCCAGCTTTGCATCATGCCCCTTCCGAACTAGAAGACCGAGTCGCGTGACGCGAATGCTCTCGCCGGCCACGAGCAGCACGCTTCCCAAAAGCGGGACCAGAGACGCCAGCCCGATGGCGTAGAGCCACTCGCCGAGGAGCTGCGCGGGCGGAAATGGATTGTTCCGATCAAACGGACCTGCTGACGGCCCAACTTTCTCCGCGGGCTCACTGGCAGCCGCCCGCGTGCAAAGAGCCGCCGCGACTCCGATAAGAACCGCCGCAATACCGAATGCGAAATGCTCAAGCAGGCGCCGGTATGGATACTGCCGGATGAATCGCCAGACCGCATCTTCGCGGTCAAGAAGATAAGTGGCCCACGCAATCGCGACGAGGGTCCTTCGCAGAAGCTTCGCGTGATGAATCTCGAATTCAGTGGCTCTAATTTGCAACTCTTCCCGGCATGCCTCGCCCTTGCTGCGCCCCGGTCTCAACCCATCACAGCAGCCCAGCCCACGCCAATGAGCACAAAGATCGCCCACCAGCCAAAGACCGTAATGTAGCCGGCGCTGCGCTTCGTCCCCGCCACGATTGCAACGCCGATACTCATGAGCACTAACGTCCAAATGGTCACGGCGTCCAGTGCCGTTGCCAGCGTGTACAGCGCCTTGTTCGTTTCGACGGGATCCAGGAACGCACCCATGTTGGTCGGCGCAAAATTCTTGATGTTGAACGACTCCGGTGCCATTCCCGCGTAAATCACAACCGTCCCCAGCAATGCCTTCACGCTCATCGGGAGCCATGCATAGTAGCTGACCGCAAAAATGCTCCCATACTTGGACTTGCCGCCAAATACAAAATTGACGGTGCCCCACAGCCCCAACGAAATCACCGCCGCCCCGATCAGCCCCAGCACTGGACCGCCGATAAATGCGGCCTCAGTAATTCCGACAGAGAATTTGTTGATGACTTCCCTTCGATCGGGCGGAGCCTGGGCCATCCGCTCCTGCGCCTTGGGATCCATCCGGATCTGGTTGTCAACCGTTTGCTGGATCCCAATCTTCTGCGCCACTGCCGCAAACAAGATGTAGGAAAAGAGCGCGCCAATGATCAGGGGCAGCCACCAACTTCTATTCCCGCGCTTGATGTCTTCAAACGTCTTTGACGGCGCCGTAAACGTGTTGCTCACGCGCTGCCATTGGGTAAGACCGGCGCCTGCCTGGGCTGTTTCGGCCACGGGCTGAATTCCAATGTCGTTCATAATTTCGCCTTTCGAGAATCGATTCGGGTTCGATGCATAACTTTCTTTCGGCGTAGAAGGACTCTCCTGCGAACAACAGCACCTAATCCGGCGAAAGGGTCCACCGCCAGAGAGTCCACTGCCGTCACGGGATAAATTACGATTGCCCGCGATTGTACTCTCGGCTCGCGCTGGGAATCGAATGAATTTTCAAGGGAGGCGCAAAAGGCCCGCGTGGGCGGCCGCGGTTACAGTCTTTGGGCCTCAGCCACAGCGGGAGCCGGTGCCTTGCCGCGCCGGCTCTTGCCTGTGCCGCTCTTGGGTTGCGCGGCGGGATACGGCGCCTCAGCCGGCGCGTAGCTTTTGTACACCGTGATGTGGAAACAGGCCTGCTGAAACTCCTCTTCCACGTCAATCTTGCCCGCATCTTCGAGTGCCAGAAGCCGCCGCCGCATCCAAGCCATCTCGTCGCGTGTCAGGCCCTCCTTGGCAATGTCGACGGTGGAACCGGTCAGGTGCGGGCTCACCACATCGCCTTCGGCCGCTGCCGCGTTGCCGTTCGTATTCATGAGCCGCTTTTGGTACTCCACCGTTCGCACCGCCGAATTCACTTCGATCGGCCGATGGAAGACCGTCTCATGGGCCCGCGCCAGCTCGGCCAGGAACTGCGCCGTCCACGGTCGGCAATAGCGATGGTTCTCCGGCAGCTCCGCATTCACAGTAAGCGCAGCTGAAGCAGGCACCGGCACCAGCAGCTTGTTTGCGATGCGAGCCGCAAGGTCTTTTTCGTCCTCGATCCGCTCCAGCCCCTCCGCTTCCAGGCGATCATTCTGCCGTTCCAACGACGCCAGCGACCCACGCAGTGGCGCCGGCATTACGCCTCGCGGAATAACAAGTGAGGCCTCTTCGGATCCCGCGGCGCCGTCAGAAGCCCTCAGCGCTTGCGGTAGTTTCGATGGCTGATCCAAGTCGTTCTCAGCATCGTCGCTCTCTGCATCGCCGCCCGACCCAGGGTTTCGGAAATCTGCATCCCGCTCCGGCCCGCTCTGGCGGAATGCCGCCACGTCCGGAACCGCAGCTGCCTGCTCTCGCGGCGCGCTCTGGATGTTCGCCTCTTCGGCGGTACCGCGATTTTCAGTTGTGACCGCCGGAGAAGCCAAAGACACCGGCGCCAATTTGCTCTGTTGAGCCCTCGACGCGTAGTCATCAGCAATCGATCGCGAGCGCTGAACCGGCGCAGAGGTGTGAATGGTTCGCGCATGCGCCGACCGGATCGCGAGACCTGCGCTGTGCCCCACTTCTTCCGGTGTCGGCTTACGCGACAAGCTCAAATGCGAGGGCGCTGTCGTGCGATGCACGGCGGGCGAGGCCGCCCGGCGATACATTGCATGCAAGCCGGCAATATTAGTGGATTTGCGATGGGACTTCGCAGCCGAAGACTGCGCGCCGCGAGCACTGGCCGCTGTCAGAACCGCCAGCGCAACCAGAATGATTGCGATACGGCGCGTGAGGAAGGATGCGGACAATCGAGAGCTTCTCCAGTGTACGTCGATCCGCTTCGACCACCGAGTGCCTTTGCGGATGCGGATTTGTCTGATAATTGGACGTGCCTGAACTGATTGTAGGTTCTTGGCTCCGCCAAAACAAGCGCGCCTAGGCCTGCGGTTCCGGCGGTGGCGTCGCCTCGTCTGGAGGAGCCATTGGTTTCGCCGGCGGCGTGAGAACAAAGCCGTTTCGAATCAGCGCAAAACCCTCCTGTGGCAGCTCCGCCTGCAGCAATTGGTTCTCTGGCCCCGAAAAGAGGTCGGTGTTCGCCCCGGCAATCGTTGCCACCATGTGGTGAACCGTGATCGCTTTGCCGTCCAGGGTTCCCTGCTGATCGGCATAGGTAGCCAGCTGCACCGGCACAATACTACCGGCGCTCTTCGGCAGAATCGCCCAAAGATCCCGGTTGTTCTGCGCGGCGGCAAGGGCCAGCAGCGTCTCGAGTGCGCCCGGATCGAAGTCCGGCAAGAGTACAGCAGCCGGATGCGCATCCAGCCTCGTCGTCGTGCTACGGCCACTTGCCGATATATTCATGAGGAATTGGGCCGAATCGGGCGCCACTATGACATTCACAGCTTCGCCGTTCACGGTGGCGCTCAACTGCGCGTGTTCGAGCTGGTTGGCCGATGAAAGGCGCTCATTCTTTGAGAGTGCGTAGCCCAGGCCGTCCATTGTCACACGAACCAGGGAAGTCGAGTCATGGCCGTCCGGCGTGGCGATGATCTGGAAAGTGGCCGTACCCACCGCGTGACCGTGCTGCGCAACCTGAAAGCTGCCGGCCTCCCACCCCCCGAACGAAGAACTGTTCGCGGGAACCCCGGACTGGGCCAGCACCGCTGGCGGCGAAACCGCCGAAATCAAGGCAAACAATCCCGCAACCGGGAGAAACCGAAATTCACGCACGAGTCTTTTTCAAACCCCTCTCTCTTATAGACTCGCATCGCGCTAAAGTGTTGCGGCCGGCAAACCCTACTCCCTCTTCCCTCACCCCGCAGCACTGTTCCCTAGCTTTTCTTCACTTCGTGCCCGCCAAACTCATTGCGCATAATGGCCAACATGCGGTCGGTAAAGTTGTTTTCCTCGCGCGAGCGGATGCGGCGCATGAGCGACTCGGTAATGATTGGCGCGGAAACATTGAGGTCAATTGCTTCCATCACCGTCCAGCGCCCCTCGCCTGAGTCTGCAACGTACGCGTCCAGCCCATCGAGCGTGGGATTTTTTCCAAGCGCATCGGCGGTCAGATCCAGCAGCCAGCTTCGCACTACGCTGCCGTAGCGCCAGATCTGTGCAATCGCCGGTAGGTCCAGTTCAAATTCTTCCTTCTTCTTCATGATGGTGAACCCTTCCGCGTAAGCCTGCATCATGCCGTACTCGATGCCGTTGTGAATCATCTTCACAAAATGCCCTGCGCCCGCCGGACCCACGTGCCCCCATCCCTTGTCCTTCGCCGGAGCCAACGCCTCGAAGATTGGCCGCAGATACTCAACAGGATCCTTGTCGCCGCCGATCATCATGCTGTAGCCCTCCTTAAGCCCCCACACTCCGCCCGAGGTCCCCACATCCACAAACTGGAACCCCTTCGCGGTCACCTCTTTGTAGTGGCGCATTGAGTCCTTGTAAAAGGAGTTGCCTCCATCAATGAGGATGTCGCCGGGATTCAGCGACGGTTCGAGCTTCGCGATCGTGTCGTCCACCGGCTTGCCCTGCGGCACCATGATCCAGATGGCCTTCCGGCCCTTCAGATTTTTCGCGAGATCTTCAAGAGAGGACACGCCTACGTTGCCAGCTGCCGTCAGCCGCGCCACCGCATCCGCGTTGAAATCGAAGCCCACGACCTGGTGCCCGGCCAGCTTCAACCGTTCGGCCATGTTGCCGCCCATTTTGCCCAGACCAATCAATCCAAGTTGCATAGAAACCTCCGCATTCCTTTCAATTGAAGGGGAAATTCAAGAATCAATCCGCTAACGATGACGCACTACCTTAAGCCAGGAGCCGGAAGCTGTCTTTCAAAATATCCCTAGGTTCTTCAGCTCAACCCGCAGCAGCCCCGCGCCTCTGAACCGGATGGCCTTTATCCCGGCAGCGGCTCCGCCCGCCACATTCTCTTCCCGATCGTCGATGAATAAGATCCGCCGCGGCGCGCAGCCCAGAATGTCAAGAGCGCGACGGTACATCGCCGGTTCCGGCTTCCGTAACCCCACGTAACACGAACTGAGATTCACTTTGAAGTATTGACGCAGCGCGAAGTGTCCAAAGCGATAATCGTTCGTCTCCCGCGCCTCGTTGTTTAACGCGCCGATCAAAAAGTTTTTGGATGCGGAAAGCTCCTGAAGGATTTCCATCGCGCCATCCGGCAGTAATTTCGACTGGGCCAGCATGAATGCAAAGAACTCGCTACGTGAAAAACGGCGCGGCTCGTAGAACACGGCCGCATCAAGATACTCATTCAGGTCGATCTCTCCGCGTTCCCAGGCATCCGCGGCACTCGTGTGGTGGGTCTCAAATGCCTTGGTCTCCAATTGAAATTGCTTTGCCGCGGCCGCGCGCTCTTGATGATCCCAGCCGTTGGTCAGCAGGACTCCACCCACGTCAAAGAGAATCACGTCGAAGGGGAACATCGGCGTCTCTTTCCCGCGCGCTGCGCGTGTTCGCTTAAGGAAACAACACCAAAAACCCAATCCGGAGAGAACTGCCGGGGCGCGCCTCGCTCGAATGGCTAACCGCTCGGCGCCAACTTCATAAGAAAACACTTCGATTGCATTGCGATGAAAATACCGGCCTGTTTCCCCATCGCGCCAGGCCGTAGACCCCTTTTAGCGCCGGTACTTGGCCTCGATGGCAAGCACTTTCTTGAATCGGCGCTCGAATCGCCCTTCCTGAGCCTGGAAGGTCGCCCCAAGAAACGCATGCACCAGCTCAAATGCCAGGGCCGAACCGATGATCCGCGCGCCAAGCACCAACACGTTCATATCGTCGTGTTCCACACCCTGGTGCGCCGAGTATGTATCGTGGCAAATCCCTGCGCGGATGCCGGGAATCTTGTTCGCCGCCACGCACACGCCCACTCCCGAGCCGCAGATCACAATCCCGCGCGGCGCCACTCCCGCTTTAACGGCCTCGCCCACTTTCTCGGCAAAATCGGGATAGTCGTCCTCCGGTTCACACTCGAAGGCTCCCAGATCCACGACTTCATGGCCAACCTTGCCCAGCTCGGCGCGTATCTCTTCCTTGAGCGCAAATCCCGCATGATCGGAACTAATAACGAGCTTCACTTTGCGTTCCTTTCGGAGCAGTTGCCAGTGATCAGACTTCAGTGATCACTGCTTTACCAGCTTCTTCGCCCTCGCCGCCACGTTCTCCGCGCTGAATCCAAGTTCCTTCATCGCGATGGGTCCTGGAGCTGACGCTCCAAAACGGTCCAGCCCAATCACGTCGCCGCCGCTTCCCACATACTTCCACCATCCCAGCGTCGCCCCGGCTTCGACCGACACCTTCGGCACGCCCGCGGGCAGCACGCTGGCCTTGTACTCAGCCGTTTGCTCGTCAAAGATTTTCCAGCTCGGCAAGCTCACCACGCGTGCGCGGATTCCCTCAGCCGCAAGCAGCTTTGCCGCGCCTTGCGCCACCGAAACCTCTGACCCAGTCCCGATCAGCACCACGTGTGGATTCGCCACATCATCGAGGACGTACCCGCCCTTGCTCACACTCGCGTAGATATCCCGTGTCGTCGCGTCGATGACAGGAACGTCCTGCCGGGTTAGCGCAAAGAAGCAGGGCCCGTTGCGTTCCAGCGCCAGCCGCCATGCCGCCGCCGTCTCGTTCGCGTCGGCCGGGCGAAAATCCGTCATATGCGGAACTGCGCGCAGCGCCATCAAATGCTCGATGGGCTCATGCGTCGGTCCATCCTCGCCTACACCGATCGAGTCGTGGGTAAACACGAACAGCGAGTGTGCTTCCATAATCGCCGCGATCCGCAACGCCGGCTTGGCATAGTCTGAGAAAACAAAGAAGGTCGAGCCGAAGGGCCTCAACCCGCCATGCACGGCCATTCCGTTCACTGCCGCGCACATCGCCAGTTCGCGCACGCCGAAAAAAACGTTCCGGCCCGCTGGATCGGCCGCGAAATGCGGGCTCGATTTGAAGATCGTCTTTGTCGAGGCCGTCAAATCCGCCGCGCCGCCGAACAATTCGGGCACCACGTCAGCAATTGCGTTCATCACTTGTTGTCCCGCATTGCGCGTGGCCACCGGCTTCTCGGTCGTGAAGCTCGGAATCGTCTTTTCCCAGCCGGACCGCAGCTTGCCCGCCTGAGTCCGCTCGAACTCTGCCGCGAGATCGGGAAATTCAGCCGCGTAGCTCGCAAACTGCTTGCTCCACTCCGACTCAAACTTCGCACCGCGCTCCAAGGCCGCACGCCAATTGGCCAGCGCGTCTTCCGGCACATAGAAGCTCTGGTCTTCGGGAAATCCGAAAAACTTTTTGGTCGCCGCCACGTCCGGCGCACCCATCGCTTCGCCGTGTACTTTGTTTGTACCCGCCTTCGGGCTCCCGTATCCAATCACGGTACGCACTGCGATCAGTGAGGGCTTTCCGGTCTCGGCTTTCGCCGCCTCAATGGCCGCTTCAATGGCGTCCAGATCGTTACCGTCCATCACCCGCTGCACCTGCCAGTTGTAAGCCTCAAAGCGTTTGTAGACGTTCTCGGTAAAGCTCCAGTTTGTGGGGCCATCGAGCGAAATCAGATTGTCGTCGTAGAGAACGATCAGCTTGCCCAGTCCCAACGTTCCGGCCAGTGAAGCCGCCTCGTGCGACAGGCCCTCCATCAGATCGCCGTCGCCGCACAGCGCAAATGTGTGGTGGTCCACAATCTCAAAGCCTGAGCGGTTGTATGTCGCTGCCAGATGCTTCTCCGCCATGGCCATGCCGACCGCCATCCCAAACCCCTGTCCCAGCGGGCCGGTCGTCGCTTCCACGCCGTCGGTCAATCCGTACTCCGGATGCCCCGGCGTCTTCGATCCCCACTGGCGAAAGCTCTTTAAATCATCGAGGGTCACCTTGTAGCCGGTAAGAAACAGAGTCCCATAGAGCAGCATCGAGGCATGGCCGTTCGAAAGCACAAACCGGTCCCGGTTTGCCCACTTCGAATGCGCCGGATTGTGCTTCATCACCTTGTGGAACAACAGATAGGAGATCGGCGCGCAACCCAGCGGCGCTCCTGGATGGCCGCTCTTGGCCTTTTCCACCCCATCCACAGCGAGTAGGCGCAGGGTATCGATCGAGAGTTGGTCGAGTGAAAGAGATGCGAGGCCTGAAGTCATAACTTTTGCTGATTTTCCTTTCCGTGTGGTGGAGAACTCGGTGCCCCAATCCGCGGTCCCCGCGGACAAATCTTCGTCCGTGGGCTGGAGCCTCGCCGCGTCTTCGCATTTGCGGCCAGGGTGGGTTAACTGAAACCTCGAACCGAAATCGCCCCGTTAAAGAGCTACACCCTATCAACCTTGACCTTCACATTGTATCCAAGCCAGGCATCCCGCTCCGGCCAGTGCTGGGTCCACTCTAGTTCCCCGCTCCCGGCCGCGGGCGTAATGTCCACGCTGAATACTGCATTGCCCTGTGCCCGGCTTGCCGCAGTGTGCTGGGTCAACCAGCCGTCGTCGGTCCACACCGCTTCAAATCGCACGTCATCCAGAATCCGTAACGTGCCGCCCTGATCCATACTTTGGATCGGCCGTCTCCGGCTGTAAATCTCCAGCCCGCGTCTGCACCGCGTTCGCCCGTCCGGCGTGCAATACCTTTCATAAACGGGATCGATCCGGTCGAAAACCTTGCCGTCCAAAGCAGAACGCAGCAGCTTCAAATACTCTGCGTGCGCCCATACCAACGGCACTGCCGACCCCGCCGGCTGGCCCTTCCGCATGCCGCGTTCCGGAATGTCGGCCTCGTCCCAAACCTGCTCCGGCATCATCTGCCCGCAGGTCGCAAACCGCTCGTAGGCCGTAATCAGCGGAATCACTCCATTCCCCGCCGCCAGCTCATAATGCGCACGCTCACCCGCCAACAGCGGCCACACCCGCCCCTGGCCCCACCCCTCAAACGCAGAACCGTCTTCGCGCTGCCCGTACCCATCCCAGTTGTAGCGCAGCCATCCTGGTCCCTGCGGCAAATCGCGTTTCAGCACCGCGTCCACCACCTTTAGCGAATCCACAATCAGGGGATCGTCGGCCCGCCGCACGCCATAGCGCACCAGCTCCAGAAATCCTGCATCGACAATCTCGCGCGCCTCAAACTCATACCGGGTCCCCGGCGGTCGATTTTGAATCCGGATCAGTTCCTTTCCGCAGCCCTCGTGCGCATATGCTTCGCCGCATTCCGGTGGCCTGATCCGCATGTAGTGCCGCTTGATTTCGGGATGCAGCACGCCGTTATTTGTCACCGTCCAGTCTTCGAGATGGCCTTCGATCCAGTCCGAAAACTCCTCCAGGAATACGGCCATCTCTTCTGACCCATGGGCGCGCGCCATCTCCGCCGCGCAAATCAGCCCGCCGATTGCCGCCGCCAGAGTCGACGGCGCGTAACCCGCGTTTTCCTCCCATCGCTCCTGAAAGGTGATCGGCGCTTGGCGCACCAGGAACCCAGCCGCCCGCTCCACAAACGGGAAGCCCTGCAGCTCACCCAGTCCATTCGCCTTCCACAGCCGCCATGCCAGGATCAATGGAAACGCCACCTCATCCAGCTGAATCCCGGTCCAATACGGCGTCCCGTCGATCCAGAAGTTCTGCGCAAATCCTCCATCCGGATGCTGCGTGCACGCCAGATACACCAGCGCGCGACGTGCCGTCTCCGCGCGCCCACATGCGATCAGCGCGGTCGCAGTCTGCACCATGTCGCGCGTCCACACCAGGTGATATCCGCCCAGATCGTCATCGCCCTTCACCTGCCCCCACGGAATTGACGCCGACGCCACAAACGCGCCCGAGTATGTCTTGTCCTCATGCGCGAGTAGCACGTTGTGGCTCGCCCTCATCAGCTTGCCGCCGTCCTGCGCCTTCGCCGCCAGCCACTCCGGATTTGCCGCCCTCTGCCACTGCACAATAAACCGCTTGCGCAACTCCGCATATGGCATCGTCAGCGAACCCATCGTCTTTTGCGCCGCTGTATGATGCCCCGCGCCAATCCCAATCGCCAGCGTAAACTCGCGCGCGGATCCGGTCCCTTCCTCCGGGCAGCCAATTTCTCCCATCACCGCGACATTCCCATTCGTCGCCGACCCAAACTCCCAATCCATCTTGAAGTTCTGCATCAGGTCCTGCCAGCCGTCGCTCGCACCCACAAACCCGCAGCTCACGCGCCGGAACCCGCAACTGGCCGCCATCGCCAGCGACCATTCGTTCTTCCATGCCAGCACCAGCTTGCTCCCGGCAATATCCACCACGCGCGCCGAATTCCCCGCCCCGCCGCAATCCAGATGCGGCGCCAGAAGTGCATAAATCCTCAGCCGCGGCAGCAAATCCTCGCGGCCCTCCAGCCGCACCCGAGTCACCACCACGCTGTGGTGCGGATCGCAGATGATCTCCTTAATCAGGCGGTACCGTCCGCCGGGATCGCTGTTTATATAGCGCACTCCCAGCGCCTCGGCATCGATGTACTCAAAGGTCGAATCCAGATCCCGTTTCTCCTCGTGCACAAACGTCTCACCGTCCGAGATCAGGAACCCCATATCCCGCACCTGCGCACGATCAATCGTGGGGTGGTAGATCTCGTTCAGAATCCCGTGCGAGCATGTGAACCATATCCGGCTCGATGCCGCATACGCCGTGCACACCGCGTCCTTCACGCTCGACGTCCATCGCGGACCCAGCCCAGGCGCGCCAAACGCCTCGCCCTGCTGCTCAAGCCACCGGTACATTGACTGATCGTTCATGCTCACTCGCCATTTCCTGGTTGGGGAAATCTAAATTCGGGGAATCAAATTTCGGCGCAAATTTCAAACGGAGTTCAAAGAAGCCTGCGAGACCGGGGAAGCCGCACACCATCTTCAAGATTCGACGCATTTACCCGCACAGGGATGCTAATTTGTCGAAGGTTACAAATGCATCAAGAGACTGGGTGCCCCATGTCTCAGTTTGCAGATACGGGATACCACAATGTTCAGTTCAGCACTTCCTCGTTGCCTTAGGACTCGTCAAGGTGCCCCATCCTTGGGGTCCCCACAGACAGGTCCGCGTCTGGGAGATAAAGCTCCGGCGTGTCCCTGTGTTTGCCCCTGGGGCGCGATCGCACTCGCCTCCACTCGCCGGCTTGTTCTCTGACCGCTGATCACTGACCACCGACAAGTGTTCTCGCCCTCACCAGCATGTACTTCACTGCCGCCTCCAGTTCCGCTGAACTCAGATCTTCCACCACGGCCGCGTCACCAATCCCCACCGGCAGCACGTACCGCCTTACGCCGCCCACATTTTTCTTGTCGCTGCCGGTCGCGGCAATTACCTTGCCCGCGGTTACCTTCAGCTTCGGCAGCGGACCATAGCGGTAGATCAGCGTTTCCATCCGCTCCATCTGACCGCCCGTAATCGTTCGCCGAATCCGCGCCACATACAGCGCCGCCACCATGCCCCACGCCACCGCCTCGCCGTGCAACATGGCTTTGTATCCCGTCGCCTGTTCCAGTGCGTGGCCCACCGTATGCCCCAGGTTCAGGATCATGCGCAATCCGTTCTCCCGCTCATCCCTGCGCACCACGTCGGCTTTCATCCTTATCGATGCGGCAATCACCTTCTCCAGCGCCTTCGGCTCGCGGCCCAGCACTTGGTCCGCATTTTCCTCCATAAACCGGAACAGCGTCCTGTCGCGAATGATCCCAGCCTTCACGCTCTCCATCATTCCAGCGCGTAGTTCGCGGTCGGGCAACGTGCCCAGCACACCAATATCGGCACACACCGCTCGAGGCTGCAGGAAGTTGCCCACCAGGTTCTTCCCTTCGGGCAGATTCACGCCCACTTTGCCGCCTACGCTCGAATCCACTTGCGCCAAGAATGTCGTCGGAACTTGCACATACTCGATCCCGCGCATGAACACTGCGGCCACAAATCCACCCACGTCGCCCACAATGCCGCCGCCAAAGGCGATCAACATCGAACCGCGATCTCCGCCCGCCTTCACCATTTCGCGCGTCAGCCGCTCCACGCTCGCCATGGTTTTGTGCTTCTCACCTGGTTCGAGAAACAGTGTCACCGGCGGCTCGTCAAACGACCTCAGGAATTTCTTGCTCCACAATGCCCAGATCTCCGGCGACGTCAAAACAAACAGCCGCCGCGGCAGGCGCCCCACTGCACGCTCGATGCGTGACGCCAGCGTCTCAAGCAGCCCGCTGCCTGTCACTACGTCATACTTCGCCGATGGAGTATCTACCCGTATCGTTTGCACTGAGATTTCATCCTAAAGCAACGCGCCACCCCTCTGCGCGGCCGCTCGACTCTCGTCTGAATTTCGATTGTTCCTGCAGTCGCCTGCCACGTTCCGCGAGGCACCGGCGCGAAACCTGCACCCCATCGAATCGCCCGCGCCATTCACGCTGCCCCTGCACAACATGGGCCATGCGCTCAGCTCTGAGCGCCGTGTATCATCTCCTCCATACGGATCAGAACGAGGTCGAGCGATTGAACTTCAACTTGGCGCACCCGTTTTTTCGGCAGGCCGTGGCCAGGCCCGAAGCAATTGCGCTTTCGATCGAAGGACAAACTTGGACCTACGCAGAACTGCGCGGTCTCGCGCAGCGGATTGCCGCCTGGCTGCGCGCCTCGGACGACCAACCGCCCGCGCGCGTGGGAATTCTGGCGTCGCGAACGCTCGAAACCTATGCCGGAATCCTTGGCGCATGCTGGTCGGGCGCGGCCTATTTCCCTATCTCGACTAAGCTGCCGGCGGCACGCCTGGCCGAGATTTTCTCTCGATCGCAGTTAGACGCCTTGATTGTCGACAAGGCAAGGCTTGATCTGCTTTCGCGGGAGATGTTGCAATCGAGCGCGATGCGCATCCTGGCTCCGGAATGCGATGCCATCGCGGCGCAATCCGCCAGGTGCGGCATTCGCATTGAATCCTTTCACGCGCTGCCAGCTTTCGACGCTGCCGACGAGCCACGCTTCATGGACGAGAATGCGCTCGCTTATGTCATCTTCACGTCGGGCACCACTGGAGTCCCGAAAGGCGTGATGATCTCCACCGGCAACGTTCGAAACTTCATCAACGCCATCCAGGCCCGCTATCGCTTCCGGCCCGATGATCGTGTTGCCCAGCCGAGCGAAGTTTCTTTCGATAACTCCGTATTTGATTTGTTCAATTGCTGGGAAGCCGCTGCCGCGCTCTATGTTGTGCCCCAGAATCAGCTCCTGGGGCCGGTGAAGTTCCTGCGCGAGAATGCCATCACCGCTTGGTATTCCGTGCCCTCTTTTGCTGTCGCCATGCAGCGAATGAAGATGCTCCGCCCTGGCTCGCTGCCGGCTTTGCGGTACTCCGCGTTCGCAGGAGAAGCTCTGCCGCATGCCACTGCGGAGGCATGGCGAACGGCCGCGAGCGGAAGCATCGTCGACTGCCTCTACGGGCCGACTGAAACCACAGTTGTCTGCACAGGCGACCGCTACTCCGACGAGCCGCACGTAACCGAGAGCCGCGGAATTATCTCCATCGGAAAGCCATTTCCCGGGATGGAAGCGATCATCGTCGACCCTGCGCTCCAGGCGCTTCCTCCAGGGCAGGCGGGCGAGTTGGCTTTTTGCGGCAAGCAGGTCGCAATCGGCTATCTGGGCGACGAAGCTCAAACCTTTTCGCGCTTTCCTCAAATCGATGGCCGGCGATGGTATTTGACCGGCGACCTGGCGGTTCTCGACGAGTCAGGGCGATATCATCACATGGGCCGCGTCGACAATCAGGTCAAGATATCGGGCAACCGCGTCGAACTGGAGGAGGTTGAAGCGCAGTTGCGCATTGTCTTGGGTTCCGATACCGTAGCCGCGGTTGCTTGGCCCATGCAGCACGGCACTGCGGACAAGTTGATCGCTTTCGTTTCCAGTCCGGCCAAGCCGATTGCCGAAGCCGGCGATGCCCTTAAGGACCGACTGCCCACTTACATGATTCCGGCGCGCATCCACCAAATTGATGAGATGCCCATGAACGTCAATGGCAAAATTGACCGCAAGGCGCTCTACCGTATGCTCGACGAAAATCTGATTCAATAAGACGCGTTATCCCCGCGATTGTGCCTCAATATGCGAGGAGCACTGAATCTCTAAAGCCATGATGCGACAACTCAATCTTCCGGATGGTCTAAACGTCTTTTCTCTCGTTGCCGATGAAACGCGCTTCGTCCATCGCGAGGTCTTCGGCGCAAGGTGTTACCTGCAGCACGGAATCGAATTGCATGACGGTGATTGCGTCTTCGACGTGGGCGCAAATATCGGATTGTCTGTCTTGTTTTTTCATCGGGAGCGCCACCATGTGCGCATCTTTGCATTCGAGCCCAGTCCGGCGGCGTGCGAGTGTCTAAATGCCAACGTTGAGCTTCACAATGTCGATGCTCGCGTCTTTGAGTGTGGCCTATCTCGTACCTCTGGCACTGCGGAATTCACTTTTTATCCAGGCAACACCATCCTGTCAGGATTTCACGCCGACCTCGAAACCGATCGCGGCACCACGAAACAATACATGGTCAACAGCGGTTTCAGTCCCGAAAATGCGGATCGGATGCTTGGCATGCTGTTTAAGAAAGTCACGCTCTCCTGTCCGCTGCGAACGCTTTCTGAAATCATTGACGAGGAAAAGGTCACACGGATCGATCTGCTCAAAGTCGACGCCGAGAAGAGTGAAGCAGAGATCCTGGCCGGAATCCGAGCCGAGCATTGGGACCTGATTCGCCAAACCGTGATCGAGGTCAGCGATGAGGCTGGCAGCCTAGCCCGAATTCAACAGCTATTAGCAGAGCAGGGCTTCAAAGTGGTCACTGATCAAGATCCACTGCTGGAAAATACCGCTCTATTCAACGTGTTCGCTACCCGGCCGAAATAAGTTTCTTAACCCCGGCCTCCTTGAACCGCGCGGAGCCGGTCTATACTTCAGTCGGCAACATGCAGATAGGTGTGCGCGCCAATCAATCCGGAATTTGCGCCAGCCGCAGATTGCGCATTTCTTAAAACAAATGGGACGCCGTTCGATGCGCAAGCAGCGCCGAAGCATCGACTTCACCAGCGACGTTCCTCGGCAGCGTGTCTACGAGTTCTATATCCAGGAGACCCGTTTCCGCCGGAAGGCGTTCAGCACAGTGGGCGCCGAGTTGCCGGATTAGCTCGCCACGAATGATGCGTTGCCCCGGCGCGTTCGCAAAACACACAATTTCTGAAGCTTCCGGTTGCGGCCAGCGGATTGTCGCAGAAGCCAGCTTGCCTTGGGATCGTGTGGACAGGAAACATGCATCGTAACTTCCGTCGGATCGGCATGCAGCCCAACTCAGAGAAACCGTGAAGCCCAGTTCCTCCGATTCCAGGTCAAACAGCGATTGCGGATGAATTCCGCTCTGAGCTTCTTGTTCCGCCTTGCTCCGCAACTCTCCCGCCGTACATGTCAGACCCGCGTTTCTCAGGATCGCTAGTGTCATAAGATCCTTTTCGAGCCTCGCATTTTGAATACGCTTGATGCCGATGCTTTCACCGCGTCGCCGCTGCAACATCGAACGAATATCGTCAAGCGACCAGTTCCGTTCAGTCCAATCCAGGAATTCAATTTCCGGCAGCGACTCCCTGCCATGCCCCACATGAAGAATCGCGTGAAATCGGTATCGCGTCATTTCGCTATCGGCGTAGCCGCGCAATGGACATATTTCGACTCGCGATATCCTTGAGAGCCCCTGCTGCGATTGAAGGAAATACGATGGCGAGATCACCAGTTCCTGCTCTCGCGCTAGACGCCGATTCACGCGATTGCGCAACTCTGCCACGCCCATTTCATCTGCAGCCTGAAATAATTCAACAGAAGACGCGAAAGCTGGTAACAGCGGCAGGCTTCGGGTATCGCCGACAAAAACATGGCCACCGGGTCTCACGATCTTGACCGCGTCTTCCAGCACTTCTGTTAGAAAAGCAACATTCGGAAAGTACTGCAGGACGGAGTTCATGACGACCGCATCAAATGACTCTTTCTCAATGCCGCTGAAGTCATCTGCTACGCGCTCCATCACCTCAACTCGCTCCGCGAGAGCTGGCATCGTTCCCAATTGCTCCTTCAGGCGGGCTAAGACAACCGGCGCGAAGTCCACTCCAACATAGCGGTCGCAACTCGGCGCAATTCTCGTCAGCAGCATCCCCGTGCCACAACCGATTTCGTAAACGCTCTTCGCCCCAAGGCGAAGAATTTCGGCCACGGTCTCCTCAACCCACTCATGCATCACTTCGTCGGGAATTGGTTTTCTTGTATAACTGCTATCCCAGCCCAGTCTGTTAAATCCCACGGGAGCCGACGAAGCTTCTTTCGCCAGTTGACTTAAGTCGGAGGCCTTGCGCCATTTGCCAACAACGGAAGCCCCCTCAGCTCTTCGCCCCAGGACGCTATCCATGTAATCGTCATCGGCAATCACAAACGCAAAAAGCGCACTGCTTGCATCCCGCACGACCACAGCGTCGCGAACCCCAGGATGGGCACAAAGGACGCCTTCGATCAGTCTTTCTCGTTTCATGGTTCGCGGTTGCCTGTTTGAATCAGTCAATTCGTCAGACTTTGCCCGGCGTAGAAACTAGAGGCGGCGAGATTGGCCGCAGCGGAATTACGGCGCAGCGGTCTGCGTCAGTGCATGAATCGCGTCGATGCTGTCGATTTGTTCCCGATCAAATCCAATCTCCGCAAAGTCAATTCCGAAGTTCTCTTCGAGAAAAAGAACAATCTCTACCGCGTCGATTGACTGCAACCGTCCACTGAGCAACAAAGATTCTTGATCTGTAAGCGGCTCGTTGTCGCCATTTTTGATCAGCAGACTCTGAACAAACTCACGAATGTCGACTTTGTCCTTCACGCAAATCCCCTAAAGTCGGATGAAAAACAAGCTTGCAAGGTACTTCACGTATTCAACAAAAGGATAAACACGCTCATCCGTCACGAACACATTCAGCACGCAGTAAAACAAGCATACCCATGTTACCGGCAATAAGTGCCCGCGGAGAAAGCCGGTGGGTCTGGGTCCGCGCTCTCGCAGTTGCGAAATACTCAGTGCCGCCGCAAGGACGAAACAGTAAAACAGCGACGCCTCGTAATTCTTCATGGCTTGCAACAGTCCATCATCGCGAATGATCGCCCAATCCCGCGTAAAGTGGTAAAAAGTGTTGCCAAAAAATGCGGCTGCAAAAGTTGCAAAGATCATCCGCAGCCGTTTATTGCTCTTGAAATACCGTAGGAACGCCGGATAGAAAAAGAAATCAACAAGCAGTTCTTTGAAGTAGTAATAGAAACGGTTAAAGAACTCCGAAATTGTCGTCGAAGATAGTGGCCGATAAGTATTCCGCAGGGCATTGAATCCAGCCATCCGGCAAACAGCGATGAACTGGTGCCCCATGATTGAGACACTCAGAATGCTTTCGAAGAACGCAAGAATCAGGCTTTCCCATCGCAAGTGCCAGGCTGCGGGCGTTCCCTTCACGCTCATCGTCAATGCATCGGCAGACGTCGGGATCTGCAAATAACCATGAAAAAACTTGTTCCAAAGTCCAACCAGCAACGCCAGCAGGATGGCCCATACAAGCAGCTTCAGCCCCTTCAGTTGTGCGATCGCGAGTTGTTCCGCGTTGCGCGCTTCGATGCGGCGAAGGTAAGCCGCGCCCTTTGGAAATGGGGTCGCTGTCGATCCCCATACGGGCCGCAGAGCTGCGAGTTCGACCGTAGCCTCTTGGGCTGGCTTGGCGCTCTTGTCGGTGAGCGCATACGCGATGAACCACACGTAAGTTACTGCGGCGCCAATCGCACTCCAGAGAAACACACCGATGCGCCCTGCCGCCGGCACCGAGGAAGCACATAGGATCAATAGGCCGAAACCCGAGAGCAGAAAAACGATGGGTCTGCGGCCAAAACGCGACTGGGGCCAGCGCCGTGCGCACCAAAACAACATCATCCCCAATGCCATGACAGCCAGATCCATGACTACGGGTTTCAAGGTGAACCCGGCCCCGAAATTGAGCGTAGCCTTCAGCGTCCCGATCACCGCGCCGATTGCCAGCACCACCCGGCGATGCCCGGGCAGAAACGTCGTCAAGATGAGAGCCACAACGATTAAGACCCACGAAAGAATATCGGGGACAAAATTCCTCAGAACCTGGCAGAACACAGCCAGCAGCGCACCCTTTCCCAGCGGCGTTTGCGCGAACTCCAATACGTGGGGATAGGTTTCGATCCGAGGAATGAGGCGAAAATTGGCGAGCTTCGTGGCACTGAACCATGGTGTACTGGTTCTTATCGCAGTCGAAGCTGGGCTCATAATCGGGGTCGATGCCTTTGGGCAAATTATAGCCAGCCATCGGATGCACGTTGATCCCCCGGCTGGGGGAGGAAACCACTCCGCTACCGCCGCCATGTCAGCCAGAAAATAAACTACGCCCACCTTGCATATTATTTCTGCCTTTTACCGCACAATCATTCCATCGGCGTTGATCCGGCGCTCTTCACGCGGCGAAAACGTTTCTCCGCGAGCCCGTCTTGCACCTCCATACAGCTCAAACTGCCGCCGACAGCGCCGGATCGGCCCAAGAACGCGTGCAACCCTTCGAAAGTGAGGACTTTGTCTCTAACGCGAACAAATAGAACGATCTTAAACCGGATGTTCGCCCGCAAACCTTTACTTATGAAGAGTTTGTCAGGAACATTAGGGGGTGGGGAGGGTGGGGGTTATGAGCACCAAACCCGGAGCAATCCCCTCCGTCAACATCCGCCCGCCATTAACCCTGCGCCGCGAATTCGCGCATCGGCGACCGTGCCCTAATCCTGCTGACTTGCCGACTTGCTGACTCGCCCACTTGCTGCACTTACAACCGCGCTCACCGCCAGAATCGCACCGATCACCGCCAGCGAGATGGTTACCGGCACGTCGATCCATCGCGCAGCCAGCATCTTCAACGCCACAAATGCCAGCAACGCACCCAGCCCGAAATGCAAATACCGGAACCGGTCCAGCAGGTCGGCCAGCGCGAAGTAGAGTGAGCGCAGCCCCATGATTGCTGCAACATTCGATGTGTACGCCACAAACGGGTTGTGAGTTACGGCCAGCACGGCCGGAATGGAATCGGTTGCGAACAACAGATCCGTCACTTCCACTGCAAGAATCACGGGCAGCAGCGAGCCTTTGGCAGGCTGCAACTTCACGATCCACTCCGGAATCGCAGCGCGCGGCGAACCGCTGCGCACCAGCCGGAACGCCGCATAGAGCAGGAACAGGCCGAAGACCCACGTGATCCACTCAAATCTTTGCAGCAGCGTTACGCCGGCGGCGATAAAGATGGACCGCAGCACAAACGCGCCCCACACGCCCCATAGCAGTGCCGTGTGCTGCCGTTGCCTGCTGATCCTGAACCCTTCAAAAAGCACCAGGAACACAAACAGGTTGTCAACGCTCAGCGAGGATTCAACTGTGTAGCCCGCTACAAACTCAAGCGCCGTCTGCTTGCCCATGGTCACGGCAACCCAGCCGGCAAAGACTACCGCTGCGAGAACCATCCCTGCGGTTCCGAGCCATGCGGCAATATGCGGGTGGCGTGTTTCCTGCCGGTGGCCGGGCAGAAACGAATCCGCCACGAGCACCAACGCCACCACGGCATGAAATCCTATCCACCAGGCCCAGGAAACGCCCGCGATCATAGCTGGATGCTACAGCAAGGCGGTACCGCAGCCGGCATGCGATTCCTCCCCGACCCCGTCTTCATGCCGTCCCACATTCCGCTCCCGCGCCGACCAGACTCTGCCACTCAGCGGGCCCTTCGGGCATCCTTGTATTAGGAAGGTGCATGCATGGCGGAACTGACCGGCTCGCTCCAAAATGCCCCACCCACTGGCCGCCCGCGCGTCGTGATCGTCGGTGGCGGCTTTGCCGGGTTGAACGCCGCTAAAGGGCTCGCCCATCTGCCCGTCGACGTCACCCTGGTCGACCGCAGCAACCACTACACCTTTCAACCGCTGCTTTACCAGGTGGCTTTGGCGGTGCTCTCTCCTGCCGATATCGCCCAGCCCATTCGCACCATCCTGCGCCATCAGCCCAACGCCCAGG
>CAZKJB010000003.1:0-40507 GCA_964552975.1 uncultured Occallatibacter sp.
GGGCGCATGAACGGGAACCGTAGGGTGCAACGATGCCGACAACCGCCGCGCACGATAACGCACGCCGCCTAACGCAGCGCCGGGCACACCGGAAAGTTGAAGCGGCACCTTGCGTCCATTGCAGGTAACTACGTAGCGAGACTCCGTTGTGAACCCGGACAACTTTACCTGGATCCTCTCCATTGAGGAGTCCACCGTACGAACCGTGCGGCCAGAATAGGTCTCCTCCGCGAGCACATTCCAAGGCTCGAGCGCCTGGCGCAGTTCGAGTTCGACTCCGTCCGCGGCGAACGAACCGATCTTCGGAAAGCGAAACTCTAGATGTGAATCAAACCACTCGTCCTCGAAGTTGTATCCGGACAACCGCAACCGGGCGAGTACCTCGCGAAGATCCCCCATGACAGAATCCGGTAGCATAAATCGGTCATGAAGTGCGGTGCCCCAGCGGATCAAACTGCCTTCGAAAGGCGTTTTCCAGAATATGCTTACCAGGGCGCGAACCAGCAACATTTGCAGAAGATTCATTCGCACATGAGGCGCCATTTCGAATGCTCGCAATTCGAGCAATCCAAGCTGCAGCCCGAGGCCCTCTGGCGGATAAAGCTTGTCCACGCAGAATTCGGCGCGATGCGAGTTTCCCGTGGAGTCGACTAGTAGATTGCGGAACAATCCATCGATAACGAACGGAGGGCAATCGCCGGGAGGGAGATTGCGAAAGGCAATCTCGAGCTCGTACAAGGCATCCATGCGCGCTTCGTCCACGCGAGGATACTGGCTTGTGGGACCGACATACATGCCGGAAAACAGGTACGACAGCGAGGGATGATTCTGCCAAAACGCCACCAAACTGCGCAGCAGGTCGGGGCGGCGCAGAAGGGGACTGTCCAGCAGGGTCGCCCCGCCGATCACGATGTGGTTGCCGCCTCCCGTAGCGATACGGCTGCCATCATAGGCGAATTTTTCAGCGGTTAGCCGATTGCGACGGGCTTCTCCGTCGAGAAAAGTATTGATCCGTTCCAGTTCCTCCCAATTGCTCGCAGGTGGCAGGTTTACTTCCAGAACGCCCGGGTCCGGGGTGACGCTGAACGATCGCAGCCGGGGATCGGGCGCCGGGGCGTAGCCCTCCACCCAAACCGGGATTTTCAGGTACTGGCACGTGTCCTCAACCGCGCTCACCAGGTCGAGATAATCCGAAAGTCTGGGCACATAGGGCAAGAACACGTGCAGGCGGCCTTCCCGAGCCTGCACGCATAGCGACGGCCGGATCAGCTCTGGCACTGCATCGGTTGCAGGCAAGACAGCGGGCAGCGGATCTGGCGCGGGGGTTTTCGCGAAGAGTTCCATGCGGCGCGCGGGGCTTGCCGGGAGCTTGACCCATTGTTCGAAGGGCGCAGCATCAAAGTCGTACTCAATTTCGTCAGGCGCAACCCAGGGCATGGACTCCTGTGGAATGCGGAAGCCTATTGGTGAATCGCCAGCCGACAACACCAGACGTTCCGGGCGCGGGAACCACAACTGACTCGACCAGCGCAGTTGTCCTTCCGGCTGCCGGCGGCGAAGAGGCAGTATGTAGCCGACCGGCTCCGTCGTTTCGCTTTCCGGGTTATAGGCGGCCAGCAGATTCTCGGAACTCACCTGGAGGCGGCGCGTGAGTGCTTCAATGAATCTGAGAGCATCGGCAGCACGAAAACTGTACTCATGATCTTCGCGCGCGATGAGGCCGATATCCTCCCAGACAGGAATGCCATCGACACGCCAGTAGCAGCTCAGCGCCCAACGTGGCACGGCCTCGCCGGGGTACCATTTGCCTTGCCCGTAATGGAGAAGCCCACCGGAAGCCAGCCCCTCGCGGAGACCTTGAATAAGCGCCAGGCCGCGGGTTCTTTTCATCGATCCGCCGGCATCGATGTTCCATTGAGGGCTCTCAGGGTCGTCGATGCCGACGTAGGTTGGCTCGCCACCCATTGTCAGGCGCACATCCTGCGCTTTCAATTCTTCGTCGACGCTATTTGCGACCGTTCTTATCCGCAGCCAGTCCTGGTCGGTAAAAGGCCTGGATGGCCCCCGCGGATCACTCAAACGGCGAACCGCAATTGAGTGGCTAAACTCCACTTTGGCTGGTTCCGAAGTGCCTCCAATTGGCGCGGCTTGCGAAGCTGTCGGAGTGCAGACCAGGGGGATATGACCTTCGCCGGCAAGCAGGCCCGAGGTCGGATCCATTCCGATCCAACCGGCGCCCGGCAGGAACGCTTCCGCCCAGGCATGCAGATCTGCTGAATCCGCTACCGGACCTCCCGATGCCGGATCAGGGGACCGCAACTGAATCAGATACCCCGAGACAAACCGAGCGGCGATCCCAAGACTTCGCAGACAATGAACTAGCAACCATGCAGAATCGCGGCACGAGCCCGAGCGCTTCCCGAGGGTCTCCTCGCAAGTCTGGACGCCCGGCTCCAGCCGCGTCACATAGTCGATTTCGTCTCTCACTTTTCGATTCAAGTCAAGCAGAAGACCGATCGTTCCGCTCTTCCGCCCCACGAAACCCTCAAGAAACGCATGAAGAAGCGGCCCAGGGGTCTCCACAGATCGATAGGGCTCAAGATCTTTGGCCAGCCCCGGCGCGTATGCGAAAGGGAATTCGTCAAATCCCGGTTCCAGGAAAAATGCGAATGGATTGTAAGGAGTTAGATCCGCAACGAGGTTCACCTCGACCAGAAGTTCGCTCGTTTTTCCCGAAAAAAGAAGGCGTGCCAGGCGATTGTTGTGGGGGTCCAGTTGCCAGTTCAGAACGTGATTGGAGGGGGAGACGTCAAGCGAATAACTGAGGATCGGTGTTCGACAGTGCAACGCGGGACGCAGCTGGATCACCTGAGGACCGAGAGATATTGCTTTTTCGTACCGGTAATGTGTCCGGTGAGTCAGCGCAACTTGTATTCCCATCCGCCCCTTCGTCGCCCACAACTGAATTCGGGGGTCACCGTCACCAGGCGACACTGCCCGCGAACCAGCCAAAGGTCATGTGGAAGCCGGGGCGGTAAAGATACGGTAACATATTGGCCGCCTGAAATATGTTCATTCCGGTACTGAAAAATCCAGCGCCTGCGTGGAAAATGGACTGATTACCGGCGCGCTCCCAACCGCTTGCTTCCGGAAGAATCTGCCGCCCGTCCTCAGTGACCTCCGCGCGTTTTCTTGCATCCAACCTCGGAGGTAGCATTGTCGCGCCCCCGCACAACCAATCCTGCAGGCGCCGCGCGGTCCAAGAAATTTACGCTGAGAGGCACCACATTGTTGATTCGTCTCGCTTATGACATTCAATTCGAGATTCCGGCTCCTGTCGCGATGGTGACGCTTCTACAAGTCCATCCCTCGCGTGCTCAGGATTTACTGGAGCCAGACGAAGTGAAGACCGAACCGGAACTTGAAGTGACGAATTACATCGACAGCTTTGGGAATCGTTGTTCGAGGTTCGTCGCGCCTCCAGGGCTACTCAGACTGAGCGGTTCCACGCTGATTCGAGATTCCGGAGTTCCGGATGAGATCAATTGGTATGCCCGCGAGCACGCCGTCAGCGACCTGCCGCACGAAGTGCTCCAATTCCTGCTTAATAGTCGGTACTGTGAGGTGGATCGATTCACAAGCGTCGCGTTCGAGCTGTTCGGACAAATCGCACCAGGCTGGGGCCGCGTGCAGGCCATTTGCAACTGGGTCCACAATAAGGTGACGTTTAACTATCAGCATGCGCGGCCCACAAAGACCGCCCTCGATGTCTTCACTGAACGCGTGGGCGTATGTCGCGACTTTCAACATCTTGCCATTGCCTTTTGCCGCGCACTTAACATTCCGGCACGCTATGCGACAGGGTTTCTGGGCGATATCGGCGTCCCGGTCGTCCTTCCAATGGACTTCAGCGCATGGTTCGAGGTTTATCTCGAAGGCCGTTGGTGGACATTCGATGCACGCAACAACCAATCCCGGATTGGCCGAGTACTCATGGCTACGGGCCGGGATGCCGCTGATGTGGCCATGACCACTTCGTTTGGGCGAGCAGACCTGCGACACTTTTTTGTAGTTACCGAAGAAGAGGTTGCTACGCCCGTAGGGAAATAGATCCTGCCTTCGCTCGCCATTCTCGTTCCGTTGCACCCTCGAGGCTATGGCTCGGCAGCTGACTTGCGGCGAATGACCACTTCACCATTTTCCGTTTTCACTGCGACCGCATAGAGGCCATGCCCCTTGCCGTTGTATCGAAACGGTATTGCATCGAGCGGCACGCCCAGCCAATCCTTCATATCAGCCTCGGCGCCGCCGACTTCGAGCCAGGTTACTCCCAACGGCCGTACTTGACCCGGCGACGGGTCCACGGGTTGTCCACTGGGATGGGTTGTCATATCAGGCCAGAAGTAGACGTTCGGCAATCCTTTGGGCCACGGGCTTGGTGAGGGCGTAGACATCCACGGAAGAAATATCCCACTCGGCCGCATACGCCCGCCGGCATGCGGCGCGGGCCAACCACGCATCTTTGCCAAGTCCTCTAACTCCTGTTGTGAGTCCACACGGAGGCACAAACCTCCAAAATGGTCGCCGGTCTTTACAAGGTTAAACATCCACTCATCGGGATGCTGCTCGTGGTTCGCTTCCCACTTGTACGGATCGGCGGTACCGACGATCTCAATATAGTTTCCGCCGCCCAGCGGCATAATTTTGTTGGCGCTGGTCGGGCCAAGTGTCCCGCCGTCGTAGAAGCCGAAGCCCGTCTCGGTCCGAAGGCGGATCGCAGCCTCATAGTGGTTTTGAACGTTGATTGAAATGTGATCCAGACGAATCATGAACTCTCCTTCCCCGCTTATTCGTGATTAGAACGTCGTGAAGTGGCGCGCGATTTCTTCTGTCATCTCCGGCGGAGCGTCAACTGCAGCGGTGATGGCGGGACCTTCTGCGGCAGCGCCACAGAGTGCAACCGCCCCCGCCGTGATTTTGGCTGTGCTGCTCAGCAACCATCGCCGAGTTACGTTGCCGCTACTCTGCGTTTTTTCATCGGATGTCGTCATGGTCTAGTCCTCTGTTGCCGATTTGCGGCGGATCACGATTTCAGTCTTCTCTGTCTTGACGCCAATTGCATAAAGACCCGGTGTCTTGCCGTTGAACCGAAACGGGAAGTTCGAGGCGGGCACTCCGATCCAATCGGTCATAGCCTGCTCTGTTCCGCCAACCTCGATAAACGAGATACCCTGTGGCAAAACCAGGCCATCAGTGCCGATGACCGGCTGTCCGCTCGGGTGCAGCTGAATCTCAGGATGGTAGTACCAGTTTGGCAGTCCCTTCGACCATGTCTCGCCCGCGCTGGGAACACCCCATGCATGCAAGGTGGTGCCATCGGGCTTGGTCTTGCTCAGCGGGCCGTCGGGAAACTTGACTTTCAATCGGTCGGCGATCGTCCGCAGCTCATCCAGTGTGTCCACGCGCAGGCAAAGGCCGCTGAAGCGTTCACCGTCGCGTACCTTCTCATACCACCATGGTTTTGGGCGTTTCGCATCGCTGGCAACATACACATCGACGAAACCGCCAACCTCAAGGTAGGTCTGCCCCCCAAGCGGAAAAATCTTGTTTGCGTTGCCCCCAGGAAAATAGCCGCCGTCGTAAAAGCCAAGTCCAGTCTCTTTGCGCAAATCGTTTGCAGCCTGAAAAATATTGGCCGCGGAGATGGAAAAGTGATCGATACGAATCATCGGTACTCCAATGCTCGAAGTAGCGTGGCCTTCAGGCTGCCTTACATTGAGCTTTTGTAGAGATCGTTGAAGAGCAATTTGAAGGTGCCGTGGGACCAATTGCGGAAGGTCACCTCGGCGCTGTATGCAAAGAGCTTGCCTTTCCCGATGGGAATTAAAGCTCCGGCGATGCCATCTTTGAGATAGCCCTGGCCCATCGCCCAGCCACTGGATAGAGGCGGATTTGAAGTGAACCATGCGATCGGTTTGACGCCCTGGGCGAGTGCATCCGGGTTGAGCCGCAGCACAGGAGCACTAATGTCTGCGACCAAAGCATTGCTGTCAAAGTAAATCTGCGCATCGTCAGCCATGCCCCAGGCTGTCTCCAGCGTGGTGTCGACTTTGACCTTAAGTAGGCTGCCTGGAATGTAAAACTCCTCGTTGGTCAACTGACGAGCTTTGCCGTCGGGCGTGGTTGCAGTGAGAACGTTGCTTACCGGCGCACCAAAGTCGAATGCGAGATGACTACTGCTGCCCATGGTAATAATGGTGCCGCCCTCCTCAACAAATTTCTTCAGTTGCGGAATCGATTTGTCGAGTGACAAAACTCCTATCCATGGTCGATATTGCTCGGGAATTTCTTCCTCGGTCGGCATTCTGCCTAGGAAGTTGTCGCGTGGCGCATCGATCTTGGATGTCAATGAAGGAATTGCGCCGGATGCAAAAATGATGACATCGTATTTCGAATGTAGATCGCCTGCGTCGATTTCTTTGGGAAAGATCAAACTATATTTGAAGCCGTAATGCTCCATCACCCAGCGCATCCAGCCGGCCTGCGGTGAGCCGCCATACTTGTCCCACACTGCGATTCGCGCAGGAGCAAGCGCGACCATCTCTCCTGCAGGTTTTGCCTTGACCTCACTACAAGTGATGCCGAGATCTGCGACAGCCTTGGTCAGTATGTCGCCTGCGGAGCGCGAATAGGAGATAAAGAAGGTCCCGGGTCCGAAGACGCTGCTATTCGATTCCACGCCCGCGGGCAGCCGGAACACCGCTGCGCCGCTTGCAAGCAGTTGGTTCACGAGAATGAACGCATCATTCTGTTTTGGGCTTACAATCCAGCCTGCACTCGTTGCCGTTGATACCTGGATCGGCGGCGGCGCCTGCATCGTTCCCCACGGGATGCGCTCAAAGGGCCCGTCGAATGCGTCGAGAACGCGATCAAAATGAACCCCCATTACCATGGCGAGCGTCCAGCCTGCAGCATCGTAAGGTGGTACAGGCGGACCGCCGGGATATTTGATGTCGTTTGGATAATCCTGCGGCTCAAACATGTCCAACACAAGCGGCCTGTAAGCCTGATCGGTCTTCACAACGTAGGAACCGGCTGGATACGACTTGCCATTCACGGTGAATGGCGCTGTTGCTTTTTGCACCAACACGCCCCCGCCAATCAACGCATTCACAAATTTGACGGCAGTTGGAAAATCCGGCTGATCTGCGCTGATGATGAATCCTCGCGGATCGCGCAGCTCCGGATTTTTCATCACGGCGTCGTAGTACTTGGATGGGATCGGCCGCAACGCATTTGCCGCGAAGCTTGCCATGCGGCCAGTTCGGGCAGGTCCTGTTGCAGAGCCACCACTGCCAGATGCAAGATCGGCTTCATAAGCAGCCTTGATCGCACTTACCCGCTGCGGATAAATGGTCCAATAGTCTTCGCTGCCTCGATCGATCGAGTCCTTTGCCATGCGATACATGTTGAAAAGGACATCGTCGCGATTACGGGCCGCATAGCTCATGACCGCATAGTTTGCGGTGACGAGATAGTCGATGGTGCGGCGGTAGTGCCACGTTTGCGGCGCGGGCGGAAAGTACATGCCGCTGGTCGGCAGCAAACGGTCCGGCACAAGGGTCACCTGCGTTGGATTCGGACCACCCATGATCTCAGTCAGAATTCCAACCACGTTGTGATAGTACCCGGTGGTCCTGATGCTGCCGTTGTACCAGGTTGAGTAGGGAACGCTGTCGCGCTCAAGAGCGCCGGGCATGTTCTCAGCTTCCCATCGATTGTTCATCGCGGAAGTCAGGGAGTCGAGCTCGGTCATGACAATTGGGTCATAACGCGTGCTGAAAGGGTCTCGATAGGAGCCAGCGGCAATGACGGCGCCAGGATACGTTGCCCCGTGATGGTTGTAGAGAATCTGCGGGAACCACTGGAGATAAAGAACCTTGTTCAGATTCTGCGTCTCCTTCATCGTCATCATGAAGAAATCGCGGTTGTCTTCCTGCCCAATAAACTTCTTGTGGAGCTCCGGCAGCATCTGCATGACCCGTTCTTCAGGATTCGGGTTTCGCATGTACCACTCGGCAACCTTTTCGACACCATCCGGATTGGTATGGGCCAGCAGGACAATGTCGTCGTCGAGGATACGCATCGTCTCAGGATCATTCCGGCTTGCAAGTTGGTATGCGGTTTCAACCAGCTGGTCTGTGCTGGGGGTTTCGGTCGCATGAATGCTGCCGTCGATCCAAACGACGGCCTTGCCCTCGTTCGCGAGCGCGTGGGCCTGCTCGTCCGTAAGCCCTTCGCCGTGCGCCAATCTCTCTGAAATTGTCCGGTAATGTTCCAAGTCCTTCAAATTTCCAGGAGAAGTGATAATCATCAAATACTGCCTGTGCCCTTCCTCAGTCGGACCAATGTCGATCAGCTTGATCCTGTCCGATTCCGAAGCGAGGGTTTTATAGTAAGCCTCTATCTGTGTGTAGGTGGGGAGTTGAAAATCATCGCCGATGTTGAATCCAAACGCTTCTTTGGGCGTCGTGATCTTTGCGTTGGAACCCTGAGCGGAAACGAGCGTCGTGGCAACGGTCAGCACGAGCGCCAGCGATGAAAATCGACTAACGCGGGACATGGTTTTCTCCAAGACAGGGACGGGTTGCTGGACCGAGAAATGAGATGGTCTGGTTGCTAAGAGAGAGGAAGACAGAACCGACAAACGCCCATTTCAAACAATCGTTTCAAATCGGTACTCTTTAAATAACACGCGTGCAACACTGCGTCAACATATATTTCCCAATGCCAGGTTCGAAGCAAAAACCACACTCCGATTTTTGCGCTATCCAGCACGTCAGCGGCTGGCCTGGGGCAGTGACGAAGAGATTCGTGGAGGCCGATTCGCGATTTTTGCGCGCCCGCTTCCTCCAAGCAGAGCATGAACACTGCCTTGCAGGCGGTCAAAGAACAGGTAGACAACCGGGGTGGTGAAGAGCGTAAGCATCTGCGAAACCAATAGACCGCCGACAATCGTAATGCCAAGCGGCCGGCGCAGCTCGGAACCTACACCAAAATCGAGCGCAAGAGGCATAGCACCAAGCATGGCTGCAAAGGTTGTCATCATGATGGGGCGGAAACGCATGATGCAAGCTTCATAAATAGCTGCCTCTGGAGATTGGCCATGATCGCGCTCAGCTATGAGCGCAAAATCTATCATCATGATGGCGTTCTTCTTGACGATGCCGATCAACAGAATGATGCCAATCATGGCGATAATGCTGAGGTCGATATTGAAAATCAGCAAGGCAAGAAGAGCCCCAACGCCAGCCGAGGGCAACGTCGACAGGATTGTGAGTGGGTGGATATAGCTCTCATAAAGCATGCCGAGCACAATGTATACGGTAACGAGCGCAAGCAAAATCAGAATTGGCTCGCTTGATAGGGAGTCTTCAAAGATCTCGGCTGTACCTTGAAACCCGGTATGGATTGTCGCGGGAAGTCCCATTCGACCTTCCGCTGCATGGATTGCCTCCGTCGCCTGCCCCAGCGAGAATCCCGGAGCTAGGTTGAAGGAGATGGTGGCAGCAGGAAATGGCCCCTGATGGTTTACCACAAGAGCCGACCGGCGTTCTTCAAAGTGCGCGATCGCCGAAAGTGGCACAGGAATATTCCGGGCATTTGGCGCTGCGGGAGACGAGCTCAGTGCGCCAGCAATATTTGCCGCGGTTACGGTTAACACCGGCGGGGGCGCGCTGGCATCATTCGCAGACGCAAATGTGCCGCTCGTATGACGAACATAGATTTGATTCAGGCTGTCAGGATCAAGCTGGAATTCCTTCGCAACGGCCAGCACGACATGGTACTGGTTAACTGTCGAATAGATGGTTGAAACCTGGCGCTGGCCGAACGCATCGTAGAGCGCGTTATCGACATCAGCAACTGAAAGGCCGAGCCGTGATGCCGTAGCGCGATCGATGATAAGTTCCTCGCGCAACCCTGTATCCTGCTGGTCGGTGGTGACATCGCGCAGTTCGGGCATTTTCTGCAGGTTGGCCAAGACCCTTGGACCCCAGGTGCGCAGGTCATCCAGATTCTCAGCGGAAAGTGTGTACTGAAATTCTGTAGCGCTCAAGCGGGCGCCGATATTCAAGTCTTGTTGCGCCTGCAAAAAGAGCTGAGCTCCCGGAATGCGTCCAAGCTGCGGACGCAGGCGTCCTATAATGACGTCTGCCGTGTCTCCTTTGGGCCGCTGCGCAAGCGGCCTTAGCGTCATAAATAGATTGCCCTGGTTGCTTGCGCCACCACCCGGCCCATAGCCAAGAAATGAAACTATAATACCGGCATCGGGATCTCTCGCCAATATTTCGTCGAACTGCTTCATCTTGATCTTCATTGCGTCAAACGAAGCGTCCTGCTGGGCGATAACGCGCCCCTGCAACCGGCCGATGTCCTGCTGCGGAAAGAAACCTTTGGGCACGATTACGTAAAGATAGATGCTGAGAACAATCGTGCCGGCGGTCAACAAAAGCATCGCTGGCTGGTGCCGGAGGATCCAACGCAACCCATGCCTGTACCCGTTGAGAAGCCAATCAAAGATCCGCCCGCTGCGCAAATACCAGATATTGTGTTTCACTTCACTTTCCGGCTTAAGAAACTTGGCGCTGAGCATTGGGGTAGTAGTCAGCGAAACAACGAGCGAGATGAGGATCGAAACGGAAAGCGTAACTGCAAATTCGCGCAAAAGCCGACCCATGATTCCGCCCATTAACAGGATCGGTATAAAGACAGCGATCAGCGAGGCGCTCATGGAGAGCACTGTGAACCCGATCTCCCTGGAGCCAAGCATCGCAGCGACAAATGGGGACACTCCCAGGCTAAGATGCCGATTAATATTCTCGATTACAACAATGGCATCATCCACGACAAAGCCTGTAGAGATCGTGAGCGCCACAAGAGAAAAATTGTCCAGTGTATAGCCAAGCAGGTACATCACGCCAAACGTCCCGAGGATCGAGAGCGGAACGGATACCGATGGAATTACAGTGGATCGCAACTCGCGCAGAAACACGAAGACGACAAGTACGACCAGACATGTTGAGATGATGAGCGTTCGCGTAATGTCATTGACCGAGGCACGGATCGTGAGTGTTCGATCGACTGCGGTCGTAACTTTAATGTCGGGCGGAATGGAAGCTCGTAGTTGCGGCATGATGGCATTGATTTTGTTTACGGTGTCAATAATGTTAGCGCCCGGACTCTTCGAAATGATCATCAGGATTGCGGCTTCACTGCCGGAAGTTCCATCGGTGTGGACGTCTTCGACGGAGTCCGTGATTCTCGCGACATCCCTGAGCCGAACGGGAGCGCCGTTTCTGTAGGCAATGATCAATGGCTTATATGAGTCGGCGCCGCTAAGCTGGTCCGTTGCGCTGATGAATGTATGCGTTGTTGCGTTCGTAAGATAACCCTTGGGACGATTGACGTTCACGATACTAAGAGCGGAAGCGACGGTATCTACTCCCAGACCATAGGCATTTAGGAGTGTCGGATTTACCTCCACACGCACGGCAGGTTTGGCGCTCCCAGTGATATTGATCTGTCCAACGCCGCTCACCTGTGAAATTCTCTGGGCCAGGATCGAATCAGCCGCATCGTACATCCTCGATATTGGAATTGAAGGTGACGTCAACGCGAGAATCAGAATCGGCCCGTCGGAGGGGTTTACTTTGCGATATGTCGGATTGCCGGGAAGATTTGCCGGCAGGTTGGTCCTTGCCGCATTGATAGCAGCCTCTACATCACGTGCCGCGCCATTCGGATCCCTGTCGAGATCAAATTGCAAATTGATGCTGACACTGCCAAGGCTGGAAGTTGAGGTCATCTGGTTAACACCTGCAATGCGCCCAAACTGGCGTTCGAGAGGAGTGGCAATTGCGGAGGCGACGGTCTCGGAGTCTGCACCGGGGAGGGAGGCAGTTACGCTGATGGTTGGAAACTCAACCTGGGGAAGAGAAGCAACAGGAAGCACCTTGTAAGCTATTGCTCCTGCGAGAATGATTGCGAAGGAAAGCAGGAATGTGGCTACGGGCCGCTGGATGAAAGGCCTGGAAAGGTGAAATCCATCATTTACAGCTTGCACTCCGCGAGGCCTGATGTCCTCTTTTTCATTTACCACGTCGCCGAATTCATAATCAGGTAAAGCTGAGGCGGGCTGTTCGGGTTGGGGCGGAACACTCATCAGAGTTTGCTAGTCGCTACCGAGCTCAAATGGAATCGCGCGCTCGCGGAATTCCCGGTCAGCCTCTGCAGAACGCAGGTACCTGCGGCCAATCCGATTGAAAAACAAATAGACAACTGGAGTTGTGTAAAGTGTGAGGACCTGGGAGACGATCAGGCCACCGATAATGACAATGCCCAACGGACGCCGCAGTTCTGAACCGGTGCCCGAACCAAATGCCAGAGGCACGCCACCCAGCAACGCCGCCATCGTCGTCATCATGATGGGGCGGAAGCGTAACAGGCATGCTTCGTAGATCGCCTCTTGCGGCGGCTTTCCTTGTTCGCGCTCAGCTTCCAGCGCGAAATCGATCATCATGATGGCGTTCTTTTTCACGATACCTATTAACAGAATGATGCCGATGAGAGCGATCACAGAGAAATCGGTGCGCATAAGAATGAGCGCAAGAATGGCCCCAACTCCGGCGGACGGCAACGTGGATAGGATGGTGATGGGGTGAATGTAGCTCTCGTAGAGGACACCGAGCACAATATAAACCGTGATGAGAGCAGCCAGTATTAGCAGTGGCTCGTTAGCCAGAGAGGCCTCAAATGAAGCCGCCGAGCCTTGAAAGCTTGTATTTAAACTCTCAGGGGGATTCATTTCTTTGACCTTTTTGTTAATGGCATTCACTGCCTGGCCAATCGAAGCGCCTGGCGCCAAATCAAAGGACACAGTAGTGGCTGGGAACTGGCCTTGATGATTGATGGCAAGCGCCGTCTGGTGCGGCTCAAAATGAGTGAGCGCTGAGAGTGGAACTTCTTTTCCCTGCGAGCTTGCGACATATATATTGTCGAGCCCATCCGTATTGCGCGCGAAATCCGGCTGAACCTCTAACACCACATGATACTGATTCAGTTGGGTAAAGATCGTGGAAACTTGCCGCTGTCCAAACGCATCGTCTAATGTGTCATCGATGTTTTGTGGCGTGACACCGAGGCGCGATGCGTTGTCGCGATCGATGACGAGGTGAGCGTCGAGGCCGTGGATCTGCTGATCACTGACCACGTTGCGCAATTCAGGCAATTTGCTGAATTCAGCGAGCATGCGAGTTGTCCAATCAGTAAGCTCGCTCTGGTTTGCATCTTCAAGGGAGTATTGGAACTCCGTGCGGCTCACCCGGTCTTCTACTGTGAGGTCTTGCAGAGGTTGCAGGTAACACTCGATCCCATCAGCCTGCGCCAGCTGTGGTTCCAGCCGCGCCATGATTGCCAGCGCATCACTTGACCGATTCTCGCGATCTTTCAAGTTGATCTGAATGCGGCCGCTATTCAACGTCGTGTTGGTTCCATCGACGCCAATGAACGAGGACAAGCTTAGAACATCAGGATCGGCCTGGATGATCTTCGCCAATTGTTGTTGATGCGCGGCCATCGAGCTGAATGAGATGGTCTGCGGCGCTTCCGTGATGCCGAGTAGTACGCCGGTGTCCTGCACCGGGAAAAAGCCTTTTGGGACGATATAGAAAAGGACGCCGGTTAATACCAGAGTGCCGAGCGTGACAAGAAGAGTGAGAGGCTGGTGGCGGAGCACCCATTTCACGCCCGCGCCATACCCCGCGATCGTTTTCTCAAACAACATCTCCGTCTTCCGATAGAACCAGCCTTGCTGTGCGGTTGACTTGTGCCTTAGCAGCTTGGCCGACATCATGGGAGTGAGTGTGAGCGAGACGAATGCCGACACAAGGATCGTTACGGCGAGAGTGACAGCAAACTCGCGGAAAAGCCGCCCCACAATATCTCCCATGAAGAGGAGCGGAATCAGCACTGCGATTAGCGAGACCGTGAGCGAGACAATCGTAAAGCCAATTTGCTCAGAGCCTTTCAGTGCGGCTTCAAGCGGCGAATATCCCATCTCTAGATAGCGATTGATGTTTTCGATCATCACAATGGCGTCGTCCACAACGAAGCCGGTCGAAATCGTCAAGGCCATCAGGGAAAGGTTGTTGAGCGAGTAGCCGAGCAGGTACATAACCCCGAATGTGCCAACGATCGACAGTGGCACGGCAACCGAGGGAATGAATGTTGCCGCCAAAGAACGCAGGAACACAAAGATAACCAAAACCACCAGCACTACGGTTACGATCAGTTCGTATTGGACATCCTTTACCGAAGCACGAATGGTGGTGGTACGATCGGTGAGCGTTTCCAGTCGGACAGATGTTGGTAGAGTCCCTTGCAACTGCGGCAGCAGCTTCTTCACACTGTCCACGACGCCGATGATATTTGCGCCTGGCTGGCGTTGGATATTAAGGATGACCGCCGGTCTTGTATTTACCCAAGCCGCCTGCATCACGTTTTCGGCGCCATCAATAACGTTTGCAACATCGGTCAACCGCACGGGATTGCCATTGCGATACGCTACGATTACGCTTCGATATTCCGCGCTTGACGTCAACTGATCGTTTGCGCCGATGATGTATGCCTGGCGCGTTCCGTTCAGCCCCCCCTTGGCCTGGTCCACGTTCGTGGACGCCAGCGCCGAACGCAGATCTTCGAGGCTCATGTTGTATCCAGCCAGTGCCGTCGGGTTCGCTTGTACGCGCACTGCTGGCTTCTGCCCGCCATTGATCGATACAAGCCCCACACCGGTGACCTGTGAGATCTTCTGGGCGAGCACCGTGTCGGCAAGGTCTTCTACCTGGCTGAGCGGCAGCGTGTCTGAAGTCATGGCCAAGGTCATGATGGGCGCGTCGGCGGGATTGACCTTGCTATAAACGGGCGGGTTTGGAAGGTCCTTTGGCAGGTATGTATATGCAGCGTTAATTGCTGCTTGCACGTCCTGTTCTGCGACGTCGATATCTTCTGACAGCGCAAATTGCAATGTAACAACCGAGCCGCCGCCTGAACTCGTAGATGTCATTTGGGAAAGTCCGGGGATTTGTCCGAGCTGGCGCTCCAGCGGCGCAGTAACGGATGACACCATCACATCCGGGCTCGCTCCCGGATAGAATGTCATGATCTGGATTGTCGGATAATCCACCTGAGGCAATGCCGAGACCGGCAACTGTTTATACGCGACAGAACCCGCGAGCACGATCGCCACCATCAAAAGCGAAGTGGCTACCGGCCGCAGGATAAAAGGCCGGGACGGATTCATGGGTTCTGTCCTGCTCCGGGACCGTGGTGATTTTGTTCGTCACCGGCTCCGCTTGCCGCGCCACCGTTGCCCTTCTTGCCTTTGCCATTGTCTTTCTTGCTTTCTCCGTGTGACGCGTCGGCTGCTCCATCGGGGGCGGCGTCGTTTGACTTGGGGCCTTTGCCGCCGCCGTTGCCCCGGCTAGACGCCACTTTTGATCCCGCCTTCAACTTTTCCTGGCCGTCGACGACAACCTGCTCGCCTTTTTTCAGCCCCTTGTCCACAAGCATCAGTGAACCTTCAGTAATTGTCGTAACGATGTTGCGTGCCTCTACTGTATTGTCTTTCTTCATCACGAAGACAAAATTTCCGCTGCTTCCGGTTTGAAGAGCAGACGCAGGTATAACCAGCGCATTAGGTCTGTCTTCCAGGATCAAGCGAATATTGATGAATTGATTTGGAAAGAGGGCCTCGTCTTTGTTCGTAAAGACCGCCTTGAGCCTGTCCATTCCAGTCGTCGTGTCGATCTGGTTGTCGACCGTAAGCAGATTTCCCGATGCGAGTTTCGTTGTCTCGGAGCGATCGTAGGCATCGACGGTTAATTTTTCGCCAGCACTCAGCTTCTTCCGCACCTCGGGAAGCTGCTCCTCCGGCAACGTGAAGATCACAGAAATCGGCTTTAGCTGTGTCACCACAACAAGTCCGGTCGTATCTGTAGCGTGCACGATATTGCCAACGTCGACCTGGCGCAATCCGACTTGTCCGTCAATCGGCGAAGTGATATGCGTGTAAGCGAGATTGACCTTTGCTGCTTGGATCGCGGCAAGATCGGCTTTCAGTGCTCCCTCAGCTTGCCCGTAACTCGCTTCTTGCGACTGCTGTGATTCCTCCGAAACGACTCCAGCATCGAGCAGCGCCTTATACCGTGTCGACTCCGCGTGCGCATTTTCTGCGTTTGCCTCATCCCGCGCGTATTGGCCTTCAGCCTGCGCTAAGGCGGCCGCGTAGGGCGCCGGATCAATTTCGAGTAGTAAGGTGCCCTTCTTCACTTGTTGACCTTCGCGGAAGTTCACCTTCACAAGCTGGCCATCCACCCGCGACTTTACAGTCACTGTGTTGTAAGCAGTCACAGTTCCCAATGCCGTGAAATAGATGGGCATCGTGCGCTGATCCACTGCGACCACTTGGACCGGGACTGGCCGGTTCGCTGCCGCCGCAGCTTTCTGTGCCGCAACAGCGTGCTCTGCACCTGCCGTCTGTATGCGCCAAACGACGTACCCTGCGACTGCGCCAATCACGATCACGAGAATCGCGACGCGCCACCATGGGAACCTGGCGCGCGCGCTGGTTTCTTCCTCTGTTGCAGTCGGTTCTAACAAAGATTGATCCGCGCTACCTTCAATCGGCATTTGTTCACTCAAAGATCCATAGAGGCGTACGGAATTGATTCCATTCTGGATGGAGAACGATCCGCAGATTCTTCATCAGGGTTGCTCCGGAAGATGATCAATTCTCGATTGAAGCAAGGTTGATTCGATTGCTCAGTGTCTGATAGGGAGGCGGGGCCGGAGCCGTGCTGATTGTCTAAACACTGTTTTAATACAAGTGTTTCACTCTGTCAAAAACTATTCGCTTTTCTTTCCGCGGCTGTGGAAATGTCAACCTACGGAGCATTCCTTGCCGCAAAGATCAAACGTTAACAAACAATTGTGCCCCTCGGTATTGCAGTAAGAATGCATCGATATTGGTCCAAGTCAATGTGGAAACAGGCTTGAAAAAAAAGATTGCGCTGTAACAAAACCTCTGGTATCTATTTATATACAAGTGTTTCAAACAGTCGTTTTACTTCGCAACAAGAGTCGATCCTAAGACTCAGGCGTCCTGAAAGACCCAAATCCAAACCTCTCTGACCGGCTCTTCCTGCTGCAATCAACATTTGCAGTTCCGGCGTCCCCAGAAAACGTGTAAACTCCTCGGCCCCTAGTCATTGCCGCAGCGAGCACCGGGCATTCAAACGCGTTCGTTCAACGGATCAAGCGAGTTAATGGAGGGATTGTTATGATGCGTATCCGCGTCTTCGGGATTTGTTTACTCATTTTGGCCTCTCTATCCGGGTTTTCGCATTTTGCCAGCGCGCAAGGCACAGCCTCATCGTTGAGCGGCAATATCACCGATCCATCCGGCGCTGCGATACCTGGAGCAAGCGTCACCGTCACCAATACAGGCACCAACCTCGCAAAGACGGTTCAATCCGATGGCACGGGCCACTATGTCGTTTCAGATCTCACCCCTGGCACCTATTCTCTGCAAGTAGTTGCCACGGGCTTCCAGCAGAAGAAGGTTAATGCGATACAGCTTGTGGTTGCCCAGCAGAGCCGCCAGGATGTGGCGCTTACCGTCGGCGGCAACACAACTGTGGTTACAGTCGAATCCTCGGCAGTCACAACTGAGACGGAGACATCGGCTGTCGGCGCGCTCATCCCTGAGCAGCAAGTCATTGGTATACCGCTCGATCAGCGCACCTTCTTCACTCTGCCTTTGCTTACTCCAGGGGTCTCGCAGCCGGCGGCAAACTCGCAGACCGGCTACCGAGGAGGCTTCTCCGTCTCAGGACAGGATGAGATCGCCAACAACTTCATCATTGATGGCTACGACAGTAACGATCGCGCCGTCAGCGTTCCCAACTTCCGTCCCTCCATTGAGGCTGTACAGGAGTTCCGTCTCCTCACTGGCGTCTATGCGGCTGAGTTCGGTCGAGTCCCGGGCGGCCAGGTTATCGTCCAACAGAAGACAGGCACCAATCGATTCTCCGGCGATATTTTCCTCTTCATCTTCAATACAATCGCCAATGCTCACCCCTTCGTCTTCCCGGGCACAACGTCATTGCCGAACTCTAGCCGCCGCGGCCAGTTCGGCGGCACCCTGGGTGGCCCCATCAAGAAAGACCGCACCTTCTTCTTCCTTGCTTATGAAGGATTTGCTCTGGCGCAGC
Organism: uncultured Occallatibacter sp.; assembly: GCA_964552975.1. Taxonomy (GTDB): domain Bacteria; phylum Acidobacteriota; class Terriglobia; order Terriglobales; family Acidobacteriaceae; genus Telmatobacter. The sequence goes on from CAZKJB010000003.1 coordinate 18,333, forward strand.
AGGTCCTTCCGAGTACGACAACGGTCCCCACGAACGCACAGAGGGCTGGATTCATCGCTGGCACCTGTACGTCTGCCAGCGGCAGCTCCGGCTTGTACGATCCCTCGCATACCGTTGCCGGACAGCTTCCCTGCAGCGCAAATCCGAACACAGCGGCTACAGTCGGTGGCCCCGCCTTCGGCGTGTACTTCCCCACTGCCGCCGCTACAGCCTGGAACGCGTCCTCTGCAAAAATTGGCCAGGCTCTTATCACTGAATTCCCGACGGCCCAAAATCAGACCACGGGCCTTTACCAGATGAGCGAAACCCGTGACGACAACGCAAAAACCTTCACCGGCCGCGTGGATCACAACTTCTCCACCAAGGATTCTCTTACAGCTGAATACAACTTTTACTGGGAAGCCGCTTTCGAGCCTTCGAATAACCTCTGCGGCAGCCCTACCATTCCACTCTTCGGCTGCAATGAGTACCAGCACACGCAACTTATAGGGACGGGCTGGACGCATACCTTCACGCCGAATCTGCTCAATGAGTTCAGGGTGGACTACAACCGCATGGCTCAGGTTCGTGCCGGTCAGGACGCCTTCCTTCCTCAGTCTGAATTTGTGGATAACTGGCAAACCGCAAACACGGGCGCTCCGCACGTCGGCGGCTCAGTTGACGCAACCGCTACTGGCCTCGCCACCATCGGCAACGCAAATCTCCCTCAGAGCCACACCGAGAACCAATTCGAGATTGTCGATTACGTAAGCTGGGTCCATGGCCGCCACTCCTTCAAGTGGGGTGTCGATATGCACGACAATATCTCCGACAACTACTTCATCGACGACGGCCGTGGTGCTCTTGCTTTCAGTTCCGGGACACTCGCCGCCAACGCCGGCACGGGCTACTCATCGGGCAACACCATCTCCGACATGCTGCTCGGCTTTCCTGCAACCACGACATTCAATCCCGGAGACAACAAGTTCGCGGGCATTGAGCAAGCTGCCCACTTCTTCGGGCAGGACGACTGGAAGGTTACCCCCTACCTTACGCTGAACCTGGGTTTGCGCTATGAATTCACTACTCCGGTGTTCGAGGCGCACAACGAAATGTCCACTATCAACGTCACCACGCCTGGCTCGGTCGGTTACACCCCAACGGGTGGAGCGCCAGCGTATGCTCCGGGTAATGTGGCACCCTGCCAACAGACGCAATGTGGCTTCGGGAGATATTTGTCGATCGTGCCGCTCACAAGCTGGGCGCCGCGTTTCGGTCTCGCATGGCAGCCCTTCCATAAAGAAACAACCGTTATCCACGCCGGCTATGGAGTTTTCTACGGCGTGCCGCCCTCATTGAACGCCTTCTTGAGCATGTACCGTCAGCTTCCGGAGCGTTTGACCACCACTTACACCAGCTACAACTACACGCAGCTTTCCCTTGCGAATCCGACGGGAACAGGAACAGGGCTCTTTGCCCTTACCGGAATCGACTATAAATTCAGGCCGCTGTATAACCAGGGATACTCACTTGGCATCCAGCAACAGCTTGCCAGAGACCTTGGCCTGGAAGTCGCATTCTATGGCAGCGCCACCCACCGAATTACAAACAATGAGAGCATCAATCAGGCCGTTCCATCCGGCGTCGTCGGAGCAGGTGGCCTGAATTGCTCAGGTTGCTACAAACCCTACCCGACCTGGGCCGGCCTGACCTTCATCCACTCCGAGGCTTTTGCCGACTACCAATCACTGCAGGTCAAGCTGCAGCAATCGCTCCGCTACGGCGTCTCCTACACATTCGGAGGGACCTACTCCAAGTCGATGGACGATGCACCCGGCTTGGGTAACAGCGCCAACTCGTCCTCGGGCACTCTGCAAAACGAATTTTGCCCAAAATGCGATCGCGGCCTCTCTGACTTCCATCAGAAGTTCCGCATCGTTGCGAGCCCTGTTGTTGTGCTGCCATTCGGAAAAGGCCAGAAATGGCTGAACCAGGGAGGAATCGTTTCTGCGATCGCCTCCGGCTGGCAACTATCCAGCTTCGTACAGGTTCAGACTGGGCGTCCCTTCACAATTCTCAACGGCACATATACAGGCTACGGTCTGCTGAACTCAGCGACCGCTACCTGGGGTACATTGCCAACCGCTGCTGCGACTCAGAGCACCTGCAATGCAGAGTTCGCGGCCAGCTACGCCACCGCGGCAGCAGACCCCAACTGCGTCTACTCGAACGGCAGCCTCCAGAAATCCGCCAACCTCAACAAATCGCTCTTTGGCGTCAGCGTAGATCGCCCCAACCAGGTAGCCAATCCGAACGCGGGTGCGAAGCGCTCCGTTTTACAGTGGTTTAACACCAGTGCATTCGCCAACCCAAACTCCTCTTACCCGGGCACCGGCCTGCCTCAGACCATTCCTGGCAATGCCCATCGAAACGCAGTCATCGGACCCGGGTTCGTGCAGTGGGATGCCGCAGTCCAGCGCAACATCAGTTTGCCCGGCGACTACGGTATGTCCTTCCGCTTTGAGGGAGTCAACGTGCTCAACCACCCAACCTTCCTTAATCCGCTCGGGGATTCCTCAACGGGCGATTTCGGGAGCGCGCAGTACGGTCAGCTCACCCAGGCGAACCAGATGCGCATTGTGCAGCTTTCCGCAAAGTTCTACTTCTAAGTCCCCGTAACTCGGGTCAGGTCTTCGTCGATTTGTAATTTGGCGAAGACCGGATCTTGAGTTATTCCGAAGCATCCACAAACCACAATTTGCACTGAGGGAGCAGCTCATGAAAACAGATGTGCACAGCATGCAACCAGGTAAGTCAGAGGGCAGTTATTCCCGGCGTTGGCTGCTAAAGAGTTCCGCGACGCTCACCGCAATGGCTGCAGCCGTCGCTTCGTTGGGCCCGGGCGTCGCGAGCGCAGAGACAGTGGCAAGAGTTCAGTCTCGTGAGTCACCGGCGTCCCATGGCAACTACGGAGACATGGAGATCGGCGGTATCTAACGAGCGAGAGCAGGCTCCAGTTGAATCCACAACTCAATCTTTACCAGGAGAAACGTCATGGCGATGCACCTCGATCACTACCAAATGTCCACACGCAACATATATATGACTGCACAGAAGCTGCGCGAAGAGACCGGCCTGGGTTTTTACGACGGCGGATTCTTCCCAAACGGAGGCATTGCCAATAAGATTTTCCCCCTCGGCGCGGGAACGTATATCGAAATCGAAGGCGTCGTCGACGCCGGCGCCATCGAGACCAATCCTGGAGCAAAACGCTTCCACGACCGCACGGCCGATGGCGAATGCCTCTCGCTGTACTGCATGCGCGTGGATACGCTCGACGAACTGAAAGCGATTGCGACCCGGCTCAACACTACCATCTCGCAGAGCCCGGTTACGCGCATCCGGCCGAATGGTCCGCCGGTTCAGGCGTATTCAACGCCGTCCAATGCGCCCGCAGGATCCCCCAGCACGCCGCGAAATCCCAATCTACCCAACTGGTATTGCCACGAGGATCGCCTCTATATGCATCCCTCGGGCCAGCCGGTTTTTAATTGGCCCGGTTGTGTGGAACCGCAGGGAATCGCCTGGCTCGAGGTCGGCGGAACAGAGAAAGAAATGTATGACCATCTCGGTGTTCCGGTCGGAACCTTTCCCTACAAATTCGTTGATAAACCGCAGGGGCTCTACGCCATCGGCGTTAAGACCAACAAAGGCGAGGTTGTCATTCGCCGACCGTGGCGCACGTAAGTCTTCCCCGAAGGATCATGAAATAACCCGGCGTCGGCTTGCCGGCTTGTTTCCTGGCCGACACCGAACCAAACCACCATTCCCTGGCGCATTCCGAGATCCGGGAACGGTACCTCTCAGGAGTGAAAGTGCCACAATACCTCGATCACTACCAGCTCTCAACGCGCAACATATATATGTCCGCTCAGAAGCTGCGTGAGGAAACCGGCCTGGGGTTCTACGATGGCGGATACTTCGAGGCGAGCGGAGTCGCCAACAAGATCTTTCCGCTCGGCGGCGGCGCCTTCATCGAAGTGGAAGGTGTGGTAGACGCCGGAATGATTGAGACCAATCCCGGCACGAAGCGGTTCCACGAACGTACCGCCGACGGGGAATGTTTTTCTCTCCTTTGCATGCGGGTCGACACGATGGAAGAGATGAAAGCCATCGCCGATCGCCTGAAAACAACGATCTCACCGAAACCAGTGATGCGCATCCGCCCCAATGGACCGCCTGTGCAAGCATATACAACGCCGCAGGGCGCGCAACGCGACAGTGCGCGCATCACCTGGTATTGCCACGAGGACAGGCAGTATATGCATCCAGGTGGCCAACCAGTATTCAACTGGCCAGGATGCGTGGAACCGCAGGGTGTGTCGTTCCTTGAAGTCGGAGGCACAGAGGCGGAGATGACCGAATGGATCGGCGAGCCGGCTTCGAACTTCCCCTATCGCTTCAATGGCAGGCCGCATGGGCTCTATGCCATTGGCGTGAAAACGGACAGGGGTGAAGTTATCATTCGACGCCCATGGCGTCTATGAACTCGTATCTTGAACATGCAAAATAACTTACTAGTGTGGGTCAAATGTACTTCGCAGCCATGATTGATCAGGGCGCGATCTCGCAACAATCCTGAACGAGCCCTGGAGTGATTAGGCAAAGATTCATGGTTCAGGCACTTGACATGCGCATCAGGGAACAGCGAGAATCCACCTGAATGGAAAGCAAACTGGTCACCTCCCCTTCTACTCTCGAACGTCACCTGCCCCGATTCAAAGTAGACCCACAGGATGCCTCTCCCCGCAGCCGGCTGTTCGACGCCGCGGTCGTTCTATGTGCGGCTCACGGCTTCCAGATCACGGTTCGCGATATTACCGCTCGCGCTGAAACCAATCTCGCAGCTGTCAGCTACTACTACGAGTCAAAAGAAAACCTGATGCGCCTTGTCCTCGAAGCTGCGGCCAAGCCTCTCAATGAAATGATGATCGTGGAGCTGACTGCCTACGAGGACTTCATTGGAGACCGCCAGCTTGAGGTTGCGCCTATCTGGAACGCACTCGCATCTCCGCTGATTCACTGCTCGATCGATGACACCACATGGGACTCGCGTCTCGCCCGGATATATATTCGCGCCTCGCTCAAGCCGGATTCGCCGATTACCCAAACAATGAGCCTGTCAAACGATGCGATGATCAAGCGCTTCATTAAAGCGCTCGGCCGTGCCCTGCCGAAGCTTAGCCAGGAAGAAGTCTACTGGCGATTCTATTTCGCTTGGGGAACCATTCTGACTGCGACTCGCGATACTTACAAGGGGCATACCTTCCGGCACATCACTAAGGGAAACTGTGACACGAGCAATCTGAATAAGCTCCTCAAGCACCTTGTCACGTACCTTACTCAGGCAACAAGCTGCAAGTGAGTCGCTGTGCCTAACTCTGTTCGCTAGCTCAACGCGCCAACTCCCGGGTCAGCCCCAAGGGTTTTTGCTTCCGCTCGTCCAAATAAGCGAACGGTGGAATATAGCGGCGCAATGCGGCGTTGCAGGGAATCAAAAAACAGGTAGACAACTGGTGTTGTGAAGAGCGTTAGCAACTGGGACACGATCAGGCCTCCAACGATTGTGATTCCCAGAGGCCGGCGCAACTCAGAACCCGTTCCGGTACCGAACGCGAGCGGCAGACCACCGAGCAGGGCCGCGGCCGTCGTCATCAGTATGGGACGGAAACGCAACATGCAAGCCTGGTAGATTGCCTCTTTGGGGCTCTTGCCGCCATTCCTCTCCGCGTCCAGCGCAAAATCGATCATCATGATGGCATTCTTCTTTACAATGCCGATCAAAAGCAGGATGCCGATCATCGCAATCACATTCAGATCCATGTTGAAGAGAAGTAGCGCAAGAATCGCGCCCACACCCGCCGATGGCAGAGTGGAGAGAATCGTCAGGGGGTGAATAAAACTTTCGTACAGGATGCCAAGAACGATATAGACCGTGGCCAGCGCAAAAAGAATCAGGTAGGGTTGGTTGGCCAGCGATGATTGAAACGCCTGTGCGGTCCCTGCGAAATTTCCGTGTATCGATGCGGGCAGGCGCATCTCGCGCACCGCATCCTCAAGTGCGCTGCTGGCTTCACCGAGAGATGCATTTGGTGAAAGATTGAAAGATAGAGTTACCGCAGGAAATTGCCCTTGGTGATTGACTGTAAGCATGCTGTGTCGCTGTTCAAAATGACAGAATGCGGAGAGGGGAACCAGGCCACCAGACCGGCTGTGAACATAGACTGAATTAAGTTGATCGGCGTCGGTCTGGTACTTCGAATTCACTCGAAGCACAACATGATACTGGTTGGCAGGCGTGTAGGTTGTTGAGACCTGCCGCTGGCCGAATCCGTCAAAGAGTGTGTCGTCGATATTTTGCGGCGTAATTCCCAACCGAGTCGCAGTGGCTCGGTCAATCACGAGATGCTCTTCCAGCCCGCGGTCCTGCTGATCGGTGGCAATATCCTGCAATTGAGGTATCCGCCGCATTCGGGCCATCACGCGAGGCGCCCATTCCATCAAGTCGTCAATGCTCTCTGACGTCAGAGTGTACTGAAACTGCGTTTGTGCACTCCTGGCGCCGATGGTTAGATCCTGTTGAGCCGTCAGCACCGCCGTCGCGCCCGGAATGCCGGAAAGCCGGGGCCGCATTCGAGCGATAATCTGATCTGCCGTTTCCCCATGACGCTCTTCAATCGACTTGAGCGTTATGAAAAGGCTTGATTGATTGTATGCGCCTCCATTTGTCAGTGCGGATCCCAGAAAACTGGTCGTGGCATGAACTGCCGGGTCGGTCTGCACGATCGATTGAAAGCGCCGCTGGCGATCGCGCATCGCCTCGAACGATATATCCTGCGGCCCACGAATGCTGCCTGCAATGCGGCCGATGTCCTGCTGCGGGAAGAACCCCTTCGGAACAATGATGTAGAGATATATGTTGAGCGTAATTGTGAGCATGGTCACAACCAGAACGATGACCTGGTGCCGTAACACTGCAGTCAAGCAAGCATCGTATCCATCGTGCAAGACTTTCAGTGCTCGCTCGCCCAGATGATAAAACCAGCCGTGCTTCCGCAAATTATAGGGTTCGAGAAATTTTGAGCTGAGCATCGGTGTCGTTGTGAGCGAAACTACAAGCGAAACGAGAATCGATACGGAGAGCACTACGGCAAATTCGCGGAACAGGCGTCCGACAATTCCATTCATCAGAAGAATGGGAATAAAGACAGCAACCAACGAAAGGCTCATCGACAAAACGGTGAAGCCAACTTCACGCGAGCCGCGCATCGCCGCTGCGAACGGGCTTAGCCCTGCTTCAAGATGACGGCTGATATTTTCAACCACCACTATTGCGTCATCCACGACAAAACCGGTAGAAACCGTTAATGCCATCAAAGAGAGATTGTCGATTGTGTAGCCGAGCGCGTACATCACAGCAAAGGTTCCGGCAAGCGAGAGAGGCACGGAAATGCTGGGGATGATGGTCGCTCTGCCTTCACGCAGAAAGAGAAAGACGACCAATACAACAAGCACGATTGAAATGATCAGGCTATGCGTAATCTCTTTCACTGAGGCGCGAATTGTCACCGTTCGATCAAGGGTTACCTGCATCTTGATTGCCGGAGATACCGATGCGCGAAGCTGCGGCATGATGGCAGTGATCTGATCCACGGTCTGTATCACGTTGGCGCCTGGTGATTTGTAGACGTGAATCAAGATCGCTGGAATACCGTTAACGATGCCGCCCGTATACACGTCCTCTACGGAGTCTGAGACTGTGGCAACGTCCGAGATCCGCACCGGTGATCCGTTACGGTAAGTGATAATTTCGGAAGCATAATCTTTTGCTTTGAAGAGCTGGTCTGTCGCGGAGATATTCCAGCGCGTGGTGTTGTTCGACAGTGTCCCTTTGGGCTGGTTTACATTCATTTGGCCGAGAGCAGTGCGGACCTCATCCAGCCCGATCCCCTGCGCGTTGAGAATTGTCGGGTTAACCTCGATGCGAACGGCGGGTTTGCTGCTGCCCACAACGGAAACCTGGCCAACTCCCGTTACCTGCGCAATTCGCTGCGCTAAAACGGTATCTGCGGCGTCGTAAATCTGCGCAATTGACATCGTGTCCGACGTCAACGCGATCTGTAGAATGTATGGCTCGGCTGGATTGACCTTCCTATATGTTGGATTCGAGGGAAGATTCGCAGGCAGCTGGTTGCGCGATGCATTGATGGCCGCCTGAACGTCGCGTGCTGCGCCATTCAGGTCGCGGTCCAGGTCGAACTGCAATGTCATTGACAGCAGTCCCTGCTGGCTCACTGAAGTCATCTCGGTCACTCCAGCAATATGGCCGAACTGCCGCTCGAGCGGAGTGGCAATGGAGGAGGCCATTGTTTGAGGGTCTGCCCCGGGGAAATTGGCAAGGACCGAGATTGTTGGATATTCGACCTGCGGGAGCGACGCCACCGGTAATAGCTTGTACGCTGCCCCTCCTGCAAGAAGCACAGCAAGCGAAAGTAGGAATGTAGCCACCGGCCTGCGGATGAAAAGCGCGGAAGGATGCATAGCTAGAGATCGATAGATGTATTCACGGTCTTCTCACGATCGAATACTCTCTGAAGAATCCGGGCCAGTTGTTGAACTCATCAGCGTACGCGATCCCTTCATCCGGGGTTCTGAGTCAATTAATGGGCCTCGCCCGCGGCACTCTGTGGTCAAATTCGCGATCAACAAGGCATGACCAATGTCTAAAATGCGCTCTTATACTTTGAGTCATCCGTGATCGATGCCGCTGACGGAGGCCTGCGAATGATAATGTCGTCTCCGCCCTCAACACCGACACAAATGGCCCATGTGCCCAGCGCCTTTCCGTTAAACTTCATTGCTTTGTATGCCTCCGAGTCGGTACCGCCAAGCCAGTCGGCCATCTGCTGTGCCGTTCCGCCATATTCGATCCATTTCACTCCAGTGGGAACAACCAGATGCGAGGTGGACACAACCGGCTGATTGCTCGTTCGGCCGGGAACATCCGGATAATAGTAAAAGTTCGGCATGCCGCGAGGACGGCTCTTGCTGCTTCCTGGCTCAAAGTAAGGCGCGGACTGATATCGCAAAACATAACCGTCAGGGCGCTGGAAGTGACGTTCCGGCTCCGGCCAATTTGGCGTTACACCTCCGCCCATGCGCTTGCCTATCTCCTCCAGATCCTCAAGAGTGTCTACACCAAGCATCAGGCCAGTAAAGTGGTCACCGTTGTACTCGTTGTCAGTATCAAGCGCGTCGTAGGTGTAGTTAGGCTTGGGCATCTTCAAGAATGCGTGCGCGTCAATCGTACCTTCCACCTCAATGAACTGGTCGTTGCCCAGCGGGACCATATGACAGGCAGTTGTCTGGACCCACTCTCCGGTCCAGAATCCCAGGTTGGTCTCCTTGCGAAGGCGCGCAGCCGATTCATAGATATTGCGTGCGCCCAAAGCGAAGTGATTGATCTTGATGTTCATGCTGCTTCTCCTGGAAATTCCGCTTGTGTTGACGTCGTGCTAGTTAGCTTTGCGTCATTCAGCGAACTGTCAGTCGGCAAACTTTGACACCGGAACTGCCTCGGAAGCTGCCGGCCGCCGTATAACGATGTCCTCGTGTTCCTCGGCTCCCACGCACACGGCCCAAACTCCCAGCGATTTTCCGTTGAATTTCAGGGGTAGCACGCTCCCTACATTGGGCACGCCGAGCCATGTCGAGAGCTCTTCCTCAGTGCCACCCACTTCAACCCACTTGATACCAGTCGGGCGCACCATACCTTCGCAGGGGTGTGTCGGCTGTCCGCTCGAGTGGTGTGTGCGATCGGGATAGAAATACACATTTGGCAGCCCTTTCATCCACACGCTGCGCTTGCCGCTCGGCGTCGAGGCCATCGGTAAAATGTACCCGTTGGCTCGCTGGAAATGTGCTGCGGGATCGGGATTATTGAACGGATTCACAGTCGTGTTCCAGTGCTTGGCAAACTGCTCCAGCTCTTCCATGCTGTCGACACCCAGGCAGAATCCGTTGAAGTGATCGCCAGTCTCAGTGATGTCCAGGATCCACTGTTTGTGTTCGTCCATGTTTTTCAACGTATGCACGTCGATGAATCCGGAGATCTCAATAAAGTTTCCAGGAGGCCCAAGAGGGACGATATGCACTGCCGTGTCACGGATCCATTCGCCGGTCCAGTAGCCGAGCCCGGTCTCTTTGCACAGAGCGTCGGCAGACTTAAAGATGTTTGGAGAGGCCAGACTAAGATGATCGATGTGTAAGCCCATGCAGGTTCTCCTGTTTTTTGACTTCCTCAGTTCTATTTCTTTTGGGGTTTTATCTGCCGGCCGGGGAACACAAATCTTCACGCATGCCGCGCGCAAAGCTGTCGCTCACTCCGTTGCGGACCGCCTGCGAATCACAACCTCTCCCATATCGGTCTTGACCGCGACCGCATAGAGCCCAAGGGATTTTCCATTGAACTTCATGTTGAGAGTGTCGGGATGCTGGCCCAGCCAGTCGGCCATGTCCTGTTGCGTCCCACCCATCTCAAGCCAACTCACACCTTGCACATCGACCAATCCCGGTGCCGGAATCACAGGTTGTCCGCTCGGATGGATGTACAGACGTTCTTCCCAGCAATACCAATTTGGACGGCCAGTCTCCCAGGCGTTGGAAAGATTGGCCCCCGCAGGCGCCGACCAGAATTTCACTCCAGGTCCATCCGGCCGAGTGCGGCGGCCGGCACGCGGACTGATCGTCCCACCATGCCGCTTTGCAATTTCTCCGAGTTCTTCCATCGTGTCGACCCGAAGACACAGCCCGCTCCAAATTGCCTTTTCAGGGGCCGCCAGCGCCTTCGTATACCACCATGGAAGTTTCGTCAGGTCAGAAGTTGCAAACGGATCAATTAGGCTTTCGATCTCGATGTACACGCCGCCGCCCAGCGGAACCGCTTTATGGCCGACGGTGATCGAGCTCATAAATCCACCGTCATAGTGGCCAATCTTATAGGTCTGAGTGATGCCGTGGGCGGTGGTGTAAACATTGTTCGAGCCCATGTGGATGTGATCTAGAACTGCTGCCATACTCCGCTCCTCTGTGCCTGTACTTCGCTGATGGACTTAAATTGTGGCCCGCACCTGGCAGTCCGCAAATCTTTGTCTTCAGACGGTGTCCCAGCGATGATGCCGCTCTCGATCGAAAATCTCGCCCGTTTCCAGATTGGTATGTGGCGTGTCATCTTCTTGCCTGGTCTCCGCCTTCGCTGCTTCTCTGCCAAGAGTCGAAACCGCAACGGTTCCGGCCGTTACGGTCATGGTGTTCTTCAGGATCCAGCGGCGGCTGACAGGAGCTCCCTTGATTGCGCTTTCGAGATTTTCCTTCTTCGGCTGGTTCATCTTCAGTCTCCCTTTGTGTTTCTTGAATCAATGCCCGATCCATCCAAAACGGATCAGTTGACTTTGCAAAACTAGTACTCCGTTGCGGATGGCCGGCGGATGATGATTTCGCCCTTAGCACTCTTTACAGCAACTGCATACAGGCCGGGTAGCTTGCCGTTGTAGCGGAATGGAAACGTTGATGCCGAGACCCCGAGCCAGTCCGTCATTTCTTTTTCGGTGCCACCCACTTCAAGCCACGAAATTCCCTGTGGCCGCACGATATTGGGCCAGGTAAAGACTGGTTGTCCGCTGGGGTGTTTCGGAAAATCCTTGAACCAATACCAGTTCGGCAGACCCTTGGTCCAGGTGAGGCCAGGACTGGGCGCGGAAAATGCCTCCACTTTATATCCGGTGGGACGAGTCCGCGTGGTAGGCGTTGTATTGATCGTGTAATTCTTCGCTTTGGCGATTGCCTCCAGCTCTTCATAGGTGTCGACCCTCATGCAGAGTCCTGTAAAGCACTCGCCCACTGTTGCCACCTTGCTGTACCACCACGGCTGATCCTTGGGATCGCGCACTTTGTCGCACTCTACGATTCCGCCGATCTCGAGATAAGTCTTTTCCCCGAGCGGAAAAATCCTGTTCGCGTGGCCGCCGGAAAAGAACCCCCCGTCATAGAAACTCAGGTTCGATTCCAGGCGCAAACGATGCGCACCATAATAGAGGTTGGGTGTGCTGATAGAGATGTGATCCAGATGCATCGCCATGGATAGGAGAACTCCTTCGAGATGTGTGCGTGCGCAGTACTGGCGGCAGAAAAACGGAGAGGCAGCTTTGGTCAGAATGACCAAAGGGTTCTTGGGGGGCCCGTTAAAGGAGCAGAAGGCGGCAATGGGGAACTGGCGGCAAATCGTTGCTTGAAAACAAGTGATTGAAACGACTGTTTTACTGACCGAATGCTGTTATGAATATCAGAAGAGAAATCAAGCGTCAAGAAAAAATCGCGAAATTTTGAAGTATCGCGAGCCGCCCTTCCTGAAACTGCCGAACATCCCGACCGTCACCCTTCGGCCGAGTCAACGACGCCCTTCGGGGAGGCAGGGAGTCTCACGCAAGCGCGTTCGCGGCATCCCCTATTCTCCCTTTCATCATTGGCAAAGCCTTTCGCAAGCCGGCGGAACTCAAAAACTCCACGCCCAATTTGACTAAATCCCTGGGCTTGTCGCGCCTTGTTTCACAGGCCTGCCGGCGGCATTGCCGGTTCATTGCCCGGCTTCGCGGGCAGTACCCCGGGAACCACTGGAGTCGTTTTCACGTCACCCGTCGCAGCTTCACCGAGGTTGATTCCGTAGTGTTCGAGCGTTGCAGCAAGGATCTGGTAAAGGCCCGCACGATCCTTTGCATATGAGGCGTTCGCGGCGATCAGTGTGTCCTCCGCGGCGGCCAGGTTGCGCTGCTGCAACAGCACGTTGCCGGTGGTGGAGGCGCCGAGCCGAAACTTCTTGATTTCGGCGTCAAGGCTCTCCTGGTTGTAGTCCCGGGCCGCAAGAGCAGCCTGAACCTGAGCACGATCATTGGAGAGGGCGAACTTGGCATTCACCACTTGCATGCGGATCTGCGTATAAAGCTGCTCCAACCGCAGCTCTGCCTGGCGGTACTCCATCAACGACCGCTCCTGCACCGACTCGTTGTAGCGGTTGCGCAGCGGTATCTGGATGTTGAATCCGACGCCCTTGTCGGGCGTCGATTCATCCATCGCGTTGCCCAATGCCGTTCCGTAGCTGGTGGGTGCCTGATTCACAACTGAATTGCAATATCCGCCGGCAATACACTTGGGGTTGATCGTTCCGGCAACACCCTGTCCGGTGAGGTATGCATACACGTCCACAATCGGCAGCAAAGCGTTGCGCGCTCCCTTGAGTGTGATCTCGTCGTTGCGCAGCGTCATCACCGCCTGTTCCAGCTCCGGCCGTTGCTCAAACGCTTTCTGCACCAAAGATTCAACCGTCTCCTGTTCTTCTGAAATCGGTTCGAGACTGACGCGGTCCGTCGGAATCACTGGAGCGGCGGAGAGAACGGGATCGTTGAGGTTGCGCGCGATTGCCTGCTTAATGATCTGCTGCTGGTAATTCAGCGAACTCTGCGAGCTGATCAGGTTCTGTCGGTCCGTGGCCACGGTTTGTTCGGCGTTATACACATCCAGTGCGGCCATAGTGCCGAATTCCAGCTGCTTTTTGTTGTCGCTCAGCAGTTTGTTGCTTTGGTCGAGCGCGCGTTGCTTTGCCTGCACGTCTTCATAAGACTGAACCAAACCCCAATAGATATTCTCTACTTGATTCACGGTGTAGAGAATCTGCTGGCGGAACGATGCGTCGGCGATGCGCCGGTCATTGAGCGCCTGATAGATGAAGCGCTTGTTGACCCAGATGCCGAATCCCTGCAGCAGGTGCTGCGTCAACATGGCCTTGAACGTGGAATAGAGTTCCGGGCTATACTCGGCGGTCTCGTTCGATGTGGTGGCATATTCGTTATTGAAGGCAACCTGAAAGTTGGTGCCCGTTACAAACCCCTGGTTGAAAGAGAGGTTGTATTGATTGGTGGTGCTCGTGCCGCCGGAGAAAAAGCTGGTAGAGAGCACATGGTCGCGGTCGAATTGAATCGCGGCCGTGAGATTTGGGTCGAGGCTTTCCGGCGCCGGACCAGCGCCCGCCGTCGTCAGGGTCAATCCGCTGAGGCCGGAACCTGCTCCGCCCGCTCCGCCGTTAGTGCCCCCTGGTCCTCCGCCCGATGCCAGTGTTGACGGAGAACCACCCAGCGTATTTGCAACGACAGCCGTCGGAACGCCGAGTGGTGCGTTTCCTGTCGCCGTTCGCAGAATGTCGGTGTCCGCAATATCCAGATCGTAACGCGCGATGGCGATATCATAGTTGTTTTCAAGCGCCAGCGCGATCGCGTCAGAGAGGCTCAGGTAGACCTTGCCATCCTTGATCAGATCATTGAGGCGCACGGAGTTGACAAAGCTTGCCTTGGGAATTGTCGTGGGCCGGTAGCGCTTCAGGGGATTGCTCCAAGAACTGACAAACGGTTTGGAGAAATCGCGCGCGGAGATGCGCAATGGATTAGGCTCAGTCAGTGCCGGTGCAGGCGCCGTGGGGAGGTCGGAGGCCGCTTCGTCAGGTCCGTTGGAGCCAGCGCTGGCCTGCTGCGCAAATCCTGATGGCATGCAAGCTATCAAGGTGAATAGTGCTGCCGCCACCGCGCGTAACCTGTCGCCAGGTTTCGCGGACCGGTTTGCTGATCTGCCGCCGCCAAAGACGGCCCGGCGATCGTGTGACACACGTGTACTGATCAAATGCATGATTCCTCCTCGACTGAGAGATGAAGTAAGTGGGGTGCCCCGGCCTTCAAGATGAACTGGGCGTTTCTCTGGAACTGAACTTATGATTCAAGGTCTAGGGTTGTTGACCCGATAGGAAGCCTGAATGTAATGAGCGCATCCGCGAAAACAGAATCAGATTGTTGGCCTGGTCCTCCCCTACGCCGCAGTAGAGATTTTGAACCTGCAATATGAGAGAGTGCAGTCCTGCATCAATCTCTTCCACCAAATCGCCGTTACGGGCGTTGAGCACCGCGCTCGGCGATTCAGGATTTTCCAAACACTCGTCACAGGCAACATGCAGGGCAAATGGAAATCGTTGTTCCGTGCGCAGGGCGTTGTTTGGCAGCGGTATCTTCGCAACCGGTATTTCCTTCTTTCGCTGCAATGCAGTCATCAGCGTTGCTTCGTCTTCACCAACCTCGGCAATTAAGGTTTGAAGTTGCGCCTGCGGCAACTGCGCCATGACTCTTGATTCGAATTCGATACAGCATGCTGGATATGCAAGCAGCGCACCGGCCTCTTGTTGTGTAAATCTAGCCTGTCGATACTGATCTCGCACCTCCTTGCTTGTATGAATCCACAGAACATGCTTGGGCTTACCTGCGACACGCTTCGCGTCCAAGGCAAGTAATAAGCTTCGATATGGAAGATCCAGCGGCCGCGCAATGGCCGACCACACACTTGTTGCAACAGAGGTAAACAGGCCATGCGTGATCATCGCTTCACGCAACTGCGGTAACCATTGTCCCCAGGTCTCGAGTACTCCCGTACTTCGCATTCCTGCGGCAACAGTAAAGACTGAAACTCGATCTTTCAGGTCGATCGCCGGAATATCGGCGAACAGAAGCGCGCGCGTAGCCTGATAAATGCTCCGCGCCTTCACAATTCCGCAAGCGCCATTCATAGACCCACTATGCAACGGCGCACTCCCGAGATGCCGCCTTTTCGCTGTAAACGATGCGATTATAGCTCATAAATGATTGTTTGAAACAAGTGTTTTCTTTTTACAGAATTTGTTTTAGAGTCATGTAATCGCCAGTCGAATCGGCCTCTCGGGGATATCGCAATCGAGAAGGTTTCCAAATATTGTTCTTGAAACCCACTCTGCACCCACAAGGAACAACAAAGATGATCCACATCGATCACATTGCCATTGGTTCCGCCAACCTCTATGAAGCGTCGCACCGCCTCCGCGAACAAACTCATCTCGGCTTCTACGACGGCGGTTGGTTCAGGATGGGCATCGCAAACAAAATATTCCCTCTGGGCGCGGGAACCTATATCGAAGTCGAAAGCGTTGTGGATCCCGGAAAATTCAAGCCGGGTACGCCAGTCACGGACTTCTTCTATAGGGAGATGGTCGATGACCATTTCACGGGGCTCTGTCTACGTGTGGACTCAATCGAGGAATTGCAGGAGGTTGCTGAGCGCCACAATACCTCCATTTTGCAGGGCGACGCGGCAGAACGCATCCGCACGAGCGGCCCACGCATGATTACGCACCAGGCTCCGTCAGCGGCGGACACTTGGCCAAAAGGGCTTCCCAATTGGTACTTCTTTGAAGACATGACGATTCATCCAGCGGGGCAGCCTGTGCTCCCAGCGCCGGGGCTCGTTAACCCGTTGGGGATTTCGTGGCTGGAGATGGGTGGAACCGAAGGTCAGATGACCGACTGGCTCGGGGTTCCGGCTTCAGGCTATCCATTCAGATTCAATGGCAAGGCACTCGGCCTATATGCCGTTGCTGTGAAAACTGACCAGGGCGAGATCGTCATTCGAAAAAAGCATATAAGCGATGTTGCGTAATCGGACGATATCCTTACTTAATGGTCCGATACAGCTTTTTTTGCGAAGTGCCGAGGCAAAGTTCCTGTACGAGTCGATTTGCTGCCCGCAACGAATCGCCGCGTGGTCACTTTGGGTATTGAGCAGCAGCCCTGTGCGAATGTCGAGAAAGTCAGGCCCGCAATGCAGACTCGAGGTGCTTCCTTTTGAGTGCACTCCCGATTTTTGCCGCAATATTTTCAGACTCAAAGGGCGCTTGAATGTAGCCCGATGCGCCCGAGATCATCGCTAGGATTCCCCCGCACAAGTCCCCGGGTCCCGTCACCACGATCACTGCGACTTCTGGGAATCCCGCGCAAACTCGATGCAAGAATTGCATGCCGTCCACGCCTGGTATGTCAATATCGCAGAGCACGGCCCGATGGCGACGCTGGCCCAGCATCCGCAGCGTGTGCCTGGTATCGACGCATGAAGTCGCCGTGAAACCGCACGCGGACAGCGATGAGCTGCCGGCCTTTGCAGCGGCGCCTACAAGCAGTAGGGACATGCCTCCACCTGTGCAAAGATCCGTCGACACTTCTAAATGAGAATGAGTCCCCAAACGGCCCCCCAACTGGAATCAGACGGCGTGTATATGAGTGTAGCTGCGAATCAAAATCGCTAACTGCTTGCTGCGACGGCAAGGAACCTCCGGCCCTGGTCCAGTTGAATCTGCATCTATTTGATACAAAATTGCTTAAATTTCAGACGCTCATTCGTCCCTTGGCCATTCTGCTGCCAATTGGCAATCATGTGTCAGGTGGCTGCAACTTTTGCGTGATTGTTTGTCTGGACTTCAGCCAGAGCTTCCAAGAGACGTCTAAGTGACTTCTCATGAAAGACATGCCGCTCGAACGTACAATCGAGCCTCTTGCGAACACCTCAAGTTACTAGGAGCTGGAATTTTTTCCCAGAGGGGCAACCAATTTGTCCGCTACAATTGAGTCCAAATTGCAGGACTTTTCCTAGCAGAAACTAGTGGATGGACTTATTACTTGTCTGGAACGATAGGCCCACGAGTCTGCGTTGAGTAAGGGGCAGGAAAAACAAAGCAAATATGAGGTCCACAAGCCCGTTACAGCAGTTTGGCGAGGGACGGCATTTTCGAATCCTTACCGCTGCGCTCGAAGTGTTCTCCAAACGTTCGTTTGGGGAAGCGACTACCGATGAGATTGCTCATCGTGCGCACGTGTCGAAACGCGACATCTACGCCGCATTCCCCGACAAACATGCACTGTTGATCGCCGTCATCGTGATGGCATTGCAGACAGAGGACGAGACATTCAGCCGTGTCATCGCGGACAGCCGGCAAAATACGATGCCCCTGAGGGACCGCCTCGAGTTAATTGGACTGGCGCTCATCAACGAGATTCTGTCGCCGGTGACGGGATTTGTAAGCCGCCTTGTCTCCTCCGAGAGTATCCAGCTCCCACCAATCGGCGTGATCTACTTTGAGAAGTGGTATGCTCGCCGCAGCCGACAGGTTGCTCTCATTCTTTCAAAGCACCTGACTCTCACGAAGGGAAAGGCCGGTCGGCGCAACGATGCCCATGAGGCGGCGAAGCATTACCTGGCACTCATTACTCATCTGCCTCAATTGACCGCTGCCGTTGGAAAGCGAGAGATGTGGACGCCAAAGTCGGTTCAGACTCACGTGGGGAGTGCAGTGGATTGTTTTATCAAGGCGTATCCCGCCCTCGGCTGAAGTCTCCTCTGCCACTAGATTTTCAAAGCGGCCCGAGTGCCGGCGCTCCTCATGTTCGATTCTGCGCATGCTGATCCCGCTTGGTGTTGCTCGGCGACGCTACCGTCATAAAGCGATTCAAGACGCTCAGTTTGTTTGGAAATATCGAAGCGCTCCCTCACCCATTTACGCGCGCACTCGCTCATCGAGTTCCAAAGCGTGTCACTTTTGAGAAGAGTTTCCAGTGCGCCGGCGAGCTCGGCAGTCTTTCCCTCAGCACAAAGTAAGCCCGTGCGTCCGTTTTGAACGACTTCAGGAATGGCAGCGTGAGAAAAACTCACTACCGGTGTACCAACTGCCTGTGCTTCCGCGAAGACCATGCCGAATCCTTCTTTGTCGCCTGAAGTTGCCGTTACACTTGGGTTACACAGGATGCGGGCGCGCGACATGCTTTGCAGGACCTCGGCAGGATTCTGCACGCCGCGGAACGAAGCACGAACAGAGAGGCTGGCCGCAAGCGATTCCAATTTCTCGCGCAACGGTCCATCGCCGATGATTTCGACGCGAGCCTCGGGATTGCGCCCTTGAATGAGGGCCATGGCCCGAAGGAGATGTTCGCATCCTTTTTTCTCCACGAGCCTGCCCACAAATAGAATCAATTTTGGATCGCGAGCAACATTTGCAGGCCGAAATCGCTCGCAATCGATCCCTGTGTAGTGAACATGAAGCTTGGACTCTGGAAATCCGGCGGCCAATGCAGCGCTGCGAATGAAGTGGGAAACACAGACAAACGCTGATGCCTCTCTGAACAGTCGGTTGCGGTTGGCCAGATAATGACGGCCTGAGCGGCTCACACGAAGCGATTCTGTGCTTGAAGTCACGTCGAAACCATGCAATGAGACCACCAAAGGCAGATCCAGCTTTCTCGCAATGGGCAGTGCCTGCATGGCGTCAATAGCGAAATGCGCATGAATGATCGATGGTTCCAGGACGCGGAGGCGGCGAAAGAAATCGGGCCCAACTGGAAACCTGCGATACGCGCTGGCGGCGATTTTGTCCACCGTGCCGTGTCCATCTCGCAGCAGTACTTCCCGGAGCGAGTGCTCCAGGCTGGGCTCAGTTCTGCGCAGACCTACAAGCACCGGCCGGTACCGTTGCAGCGATTTCGCCTGCTCGAGGATGAACGTTTCGCTCGGAGCGAGTAAGCGTTCGCGGAAGATAAGGGCGGTGTGCATTCACTCCTTCCCTTCAGAGATGTCTGTGTGTTGCTGCAGGAAGCGCCGACCGAAGACGGTCCTTTGCCTGCACACTTCAGTCTGCGCGGCGGATTCTCTGCGCCGAGCGAACGCTGCGAATTGTCGCTCAATCCGTCGCATGAACAGTCTCTCTCATCAGTTCTGCAGAAAGCTTCCATTGCACTGCCGCATAAACGGCCAGTATCAGAGCGGCGTCTGATGCGAGGCTGGTCCAAGCCGCGCCGACCCACGACCACCGCGGAAGAACCAGGAGGTTGAGACCAATATTGAGGATGGCGACTCCGACCTGGATGCTTGTCCGCAAAATCTGCTCATTTGCCCCCGATAGAGCGTCCGCCAAAAACCAGTGAACGCAGCGCATCACGGGAATCAATGCGAGCAATTGAATCGCGGGCGCTACGCCTGCGTATTTCGGTCCAAGGAGATGCGGCAGAAGAGGCGCGATCAGCATGAGTCCAGCGAAATCCAGCACTCCAAATACGAGCGCCTTGCGAATCAGGCTCTTTGCATAGCCGAAAGTCGCTTCCACTCCCTCCTTGCCGACCTCGAAGAATTGTGGATATGCGGCCGATACCAGAGACCGCACAGGCGTTAGACTGGCATCGATAATGCGATAGGCGGCCGCGTAAACACCAGTCGCAGAAAATGTTGAAAGACGCGCCAACATCGTCTTGTCGATGTCGTTGTAGACGGTCTGAGCCGACGTACTTATGGAGAAGAAGCAGCCTTCACGAACATCTTCCCGTAGTGCAGCAAGTGAGATTCGCGGTATACCCCAGAGCGCGCTTCCCTGCTGAAGGGCAAAGGCGCCGCCAATGACGCCGGTGACAAGATAAACCCACGTCCATTCAGCCATGGTGACCCGACGACTGAGTGAAATCAGCAGCACCACTCCAATGACGCGAAGAACGCTCATCGTCGTGTTCTGAACGGCGGTCTTGCTCATTTTGCCCGATGCCGCGAATCCAAATGATGCTAGGTCGATGATGCGCATCAGAATGAGGTCGGAGAGACATATGGCGACGATCAAAGCTGTTGGAACACCGGGTAACCAGAAATACGAGAATGCGCAAAGCGATGCCGTGGTGAGCAGGCCGGTAATGAATGTTGCCAGGAGCCCATTGCCCCAGCACAGAGAGGCGCCCCTCTTACCCGAACGTACGTTCTTCAAAAAAAGATTGCCGCAGCCCAGTCCCACGTAGGGCGAAATAATGCCCGTCAGCGCGGTGATCGCGACAAATGCGCCATATTGCGCGGGCCCAAGCGACCGCGCGATACACAGGAAGTAAACTCCCTGCAGAATGAGCCGGATGCTCTGTCCTAGGCAAAGATTTGAAGAATCCTTAAGCAGCGTGCTCTTCATCCACGCCGAAGGATGGAGTCTGCCAAGGCGGGAACGGATGCGCGACGCAAAATAGTTCCGCATTTCTCCATCCGCGAGAGCCGAGCAAAGGGCAACCAGCTTGCCGGGTAGTGGCCGTTGACCAAAAGCGGCAATCTTCGCAAGTCTTCGAATCGCGTCAGCCCGCTGCATTAAGTGAGTTGCGACCCTGGCGTAGTCGGGGTTTTGTGCAAGCTCTCTTGTTTTGGATTCAAGACAATCGTATCGGGCTATTGTCCTGCTCATTCCGGATTGTTTCTTGGAAATCGAGCCGACGCGTTCGGTGTACTGGTAGTAGGAGCCATGGACAATGCGCAGGTTACCGCCGGCGAGAAGCACATCGAGATAAAAGATGAAGTCTTCCCCATAACGAGTTTGCTCGTCATAGGTAATGCAGTGTTCTCGGATGTGGGAGGAACGGATGAGCGGTTTCAGGAGCCCAAAGTCGACGGCGTCCGGCTGATTCGTCCTGCAGCGCGCCACGAACCCCTCACAATTGAGGCGCATTCCAGATCCCAGAACGCGCGGGTCAATTCCCAGTTTGACGGTCCGCCCGGCCTGGCGATCATAAAGCGCCAGATTGTCGGCGATGAGCACATCCTCCTCGGTAACTTCATCAAGGAGCCGCTCCAGGCGATCATTCGCCATCGTGTCGTCGGCATCGAGCAATGCAAGCCAATCGCCTTGCGCCAAGTTAATTCCGGCATTCCGCGCGGCCGCAGGGCCGCGATTGGTCTCAAGCCGGAGAAGTCGAACCCTGGGGTCATCCGCGCTGCGCGCTTCAACCAGTTCCACCGTTCGATCGGTTGAGGCGTCATCGATCACGATAATTTCAAGATCGTTGAGGCTCTGCGATTGGGCGGAGCCAAGCGCCTGGAGAATCGTCTCTTCGGCGTTATACGCCGGAATCAAGATCGAGACGCGCGGCATTAGAAATCCTCCGCTGGGCGTCTGGACAAACTGAGAGTGAGGATCGCAGTGAGAGCGTAAAACCAGGGAATTCCCAAGGGGAACAAGAGAGACGATTCGCCAATGTTCCCGACCAGAATCAATGGGAGTAATACGATGGCCAATGGCAGACCTCTGTTGAGCAGTCCTCCCTCAACGGCAGCAACAGAATCCTTGAACCCGCGCAGGAACAGGACGCAGAGCGGAATGAGTCCCACCAGTCCGAGTTGAAGGAGGATTTCAAGGTAACCATCCTGCGCCTGGCCTTCCATCCAGCCCGTTGTCAGCACGGTTT
>CAZKJB010000004.1:0-40385 GCA_964552975.1 uncultured Occallatibacter sp.
TAACGGAAGAGAGTTTCGAGGCGGGCAAATGCAGTACGTCATTGGGTTCTTTATCGCGCTGTTCATCGCGCTCACCGGAGTGGGAGCCGGCACCATCACTGTGCCCATCCTGGTGTTGTTTCTTGGCGTTCCCGCGCCGATCGCAGTGGGCATCGGGCTGATGTTTTCGGCCGCCGTCAAATTGATTCTTGTGCCCGGGCAGATTGCGCGCCGCAATGTAGCGTGGCGCACGCTCGGATACATGTTGCTGGGCGGAGCGCCAGGGGTTCTGCTGGGCTCGCTGTTTTTGAAGCAACTGGTCAGCGTCGGTTCGCAGAATCTGCTTAATGCGATTCTGGGCGCGATTCTTGTAGGCACTGCCAGCTGGCAAATCATCTACTCCTTCCGGCCCATGAGGGAAAATGCGGGAGCACCTGACCGGAGTCCGCTGCTTTCGTGGCTCATGTTTCCTGTAGGCGCCGAGGTCGGATTTTCTTCAGCAGGAGCAGGAGCGCTTGGCAGCGCTGCTTTGCTTAGCCTTACGCCGCTCGCCCCGGCTCAAGTAGTTGGTACCGACATTGTCTTCGGCTTTCTGGTTTCGCTCATCGGCAGCGGCGCGCACTGGTTCTCGCACGCATCGAATCCGGAACTGCTGTTGCATCTTATTGCCGGCGGCGTCATTGGAGCCATCGGCGGCACTTTGCTGAGCACGCATATTCCGCGGCGTCCGCTGCGCGTGGTGCTCTGGGTTTGGCTGCTGATTCTAGGCGCTCAGTTTCTCTTCAACAGCTATCAGGTTTGGACCGGCCCGCGCGCACACAAGGCGGCCGACACGATTGTCGGCACGCATAACGAGCCTGCCGCGGCCGTTCCGCATGGGTGAGTTCGAACGGAACATCAATAGGGCCGGCGGACTACATGGCCGGACTGCGGCGTTGAGTATTGTTGGCTCGTTTGGCTCGACAAGAAGAGTTGGTGCGGAAGGCGGGACTTGAACCCGCAAGCCTTTCGGCGCTAGCTCCTAAGGCTAGTGTGTTTGCCATTTCACCACTTCCGCAGGTGGGCAGCGTAAAGCGCCAACATTTTCAAGTTTAGGGTGAAATGCGAAGGCGCGCAATCGCGCGACGGTATTCCTATTTCGCAGCCCTCGAAAAATCTCCGCTTTTGCCGCCCGATTTGGTTTCAAGACGGATTTCGCGAATGACGATCGCTTTGTCGAGCGCTTTGGTCATGTCGTAAATGGTGAGCGCGGCAACAGCGGCCGCGGTGAGAGCTTCCATTTCGACGCCGGTCGGCGCATTGGTGGCGACCGTTGTCTTTATGCGCACGCCGCCCTTGACTACTTTTGTCTGTACGTCGATGTGGGTGAGCGGAAGCGGGTGACACATCGGGATCAGATCGGCGGTACGCTTGGCTGCCAGGACGCCGGCGAAGCGCGCCACCTCAAGCGGATCGCCCTTAGGATTGCTGGGCAGCGCCGCGAGGACCGCAGGTGATAGTTCAACGAAGGCCGATGCGGTTGCGATGCGGTGCGTAGGCTGCTTGCCGCTGACGTCGACCATCGCTGCGCGGCCGGACTTGTCGAAATGAGATAGTTCCGCTTGCGCGGGATGCGAAAGTTTCGAGCGTGAAGGCTTCGAAAATTTGGAACGGGAAGGCATGGGATCCCTCATGGAAGCAAAATGCGGACGATGGCGCCCGCTTTAAGATGCGTTTTTTGGGCGCGTTTGGGCTCATCCGGCACGACCATAAAACAGTTTGCCCGGGCCATGGCAGCAATGTCGCCGCTGCCCTGCCAGGAAACAAGCTGTACTTCGGGCAGCGGGCCGGCGAAACTGCACGCCGCAGGCAGAAAACGCGTGAGACCGGGTTTCGCCGTCACGTCTGCGGAAAGCCGAGCCAAAGCAAAACGCGGGCCGAATTCCGTGCGGCCGGCGAGAGCTGCCAGAACAGGTGAAGCAAACAGTAAGAAAGTTACGGCCGAAGAAACCGGATTGCCGGGAAGTCCTAAAAAGTATTGCGTGCGGCGGCCTTTTCCGGCTGGAGTTTTTTTCGCTGGCCGCTCGCCAAAGACAGCCGGCTTGCCTGGCTGAATGAGTACGCCGGTAAAGTGGAAGCGAGCGCCAGCACGTAAGAGGGCCGGCTCGACCAGGTCGAATTTTCCTGCGGAGACGCCACCCGTGATGAGCAGCAAATCGGCCTCGGCAGCTTTTGAAATTGCGGCATTGAGAGCTTCGTTGGTGTCTCGGACGATTGGCAGCACCCACGGCACTCCACCGGCCGCCTTAACCATCGCCGCCAGCATGGGCGCGTTGGAATTGCGAATTTGGCCGGGACCGGGAGCAGATTTGATTGCCACGAGCTCGTCGCCGGTAGCGAGAATTGCGACACGAGGCCTCACATAGACATCCATCGCTGCAAATCCGCAGGTGGCCGCCAGCGCCACTTGCGCAGGGCCGACGATTGATCCCGGTGCCAGCAATTCATTGCCCTTGCGCGCATGCGCACCCCTGGCAACGATGTTGTCACCTGATTTGAGAGTGCGAGACGGCAGCAAACGAATTCGCCCGCCCGCGGCTTCCACATGTTCCAGCATTGCCACGGCATCGGCGCCCCTGGGGACCGGCGCTCCGGTCATAATTTCCCAGGCAGCGCCGCGCGGCAGCGGACCACTCGGCGTTTGGCCCGCGCGCGTGGTACCGGCTATGGCAAGCTGTGCGTACGCTGAGGCCTCCGCAGCCCGGCAGGCGAAGCCGTCGCGCGTTGATCGAGCAAAGGCGGGCTGATCGTCGTCGGCGCGTAGCGGTCTCCCAAGCACCCTTCCCAGCGCCTGCCCAAGCACGACGCGCTCCATGGCGAGCCGGATGCGGGCGAGTTTCGCGGCGTGCGCCGCCACCAGCGCTGCAGCCTCTTCAAAACTCGGCAAATTCGAGCCTGGCTGATCCGAACTCATGCAATGGATTGTAGAGGGTCGAGAGGCCGCACAATGGTTTCACGCGAAAGCAGAAACGAAGCACGGTGGCCGCGAGGCGGGCCAAAACCTACCAAGACAACGAGGGTATGGGGCGCATTTCTACTGCTTGTCGTCAGCTTCCCCTGAAGCGCCCGCTCCTGAGGTGTTCGACGCGCCTCCCGCTTTCTGCAGAAGCGCGGTAACATCCGCGGCGTGAGGGCCGGCCGGATCGAGTTCGAGATATTTCCGGTACGCTGCCACGCACTCCGGCGACAAAACGAAGTGGTTGGAATCAGGATCGAGCGGCGCATTGAGAGCCAGGCCTTGCGCTTTGATGAAGTACAAAACAGCCTGGCTGGGATCCGCCTTAATGGCCTCGTCTGCAGCGTCGACCTGCGCCGGCACGTTTTTCAATTGATAAAAGATCACGGCCTGATTCCGCAGGTAGACGGCTGCGTTCGCAGGATCAGCCTTGGCTGCAGCGTCAAATGCAGCATTCGCCTCGTCGACCATGAGACTGCGGGCATATACCTCACCCAGTCCCG
Organism: uncultured Occallatibacter sp.; assembly: GCA_964552975.1. Lineage (GTDB taxonomy): Bacteria > Acidobacteriota > Terriglobia > Terriglobales > Acidobacteriaceae > Telmatobacter. The sequence goes on from CAZKJB010000004.1 coordinate 3,478, forward strand.
CGTCGGCGGCAGCAATCACCATTGGATCGGGCTTGGCAGCCTTGATCGCAAGATCAAGAGCCTTTTTGTAGTTGCCCTCCGCATCTTCGAGCTCATTCAAGCCGATCTCTGCGTGCGCCAGATCCATCCACAGGATGGGTTCTTGCGGCGCAGCCGCAGTGTCCTTCGTCATCAGGGTTTCGATCTCGGTGTACTTGGTTTTCTCGATATCGGCGGCCGCCAGCTCGATATCCTGCCAGGATGCATCCGCTCCCAAGTTCTTGGCAGCGGTGGCAGGCGCATTCTCCGCGTCCTGCAAATCCTGGTTCACTTGAGCGAGGTCCGCGTTCATCGCAGTAATTTCAGGGTTCGCAGCCGCGGCTGTGGCAGTGGCTACCTTTGCCTGTTCCAACTCCTTTTGCTGCTCCTGGGAGAGCCGGCTAAGGAACTCTTTTCGCGACATATCGACATCTTGCTTCGTATCCTGCCCAACCACCACTTCGACGCCACGAATGAAGTCGACAACTTTGCCTTCCGGCGTGGTCGGCGTGCGATAGACAAGGAGGTATTCGGCGGGAAGCACCTGGCCGGAATACTCGCCAGTTGGGGAGACAGCAAAATCATAAAGGTACGTTACGCCCTCGTCGGTAGAGAGTGACACGGTGCCACCGCCTTCGGGCAGTCCTTTTGGATTGAGGACGCGACCGTGAATTTTGCCCATGTCAGAGTCAGTCGTCTGCTGAGCAGGCGTGACAACCGAGGCGAATGCGGCAAGGATGGGAAACGGGCTGGGAAATGGGCCTGCGACCAGACATGCAAACAGGCTGGCAAAACCGAGAACACGCCCGAATTGTGAAGGACCCGGTTTCATCTGTTGGCCTCGGCTCGTCTGCAGGGAGCCGGAGGGAACCATGCTATCCGCTCGATCGGAACTCTTGCAACGGAGGGGAAAACAGCAGTCGGCGGCCGTCAGAGTTGCTTAACTTGCGGGCGACTCATTAGGCGGGGAAGCAGATCTGACAGAAAGGGCGCCTGCCGAAACAGACGCCCCTTTGAGAAACGCGAGAGAACCAGAAAGCGGAATTACTTTGCTTTGTAGGAGGAGTTAATCTTTTCGCCTGCCTGCTGCAAGATGCCCGCCACTTCGGCGGAATAAGTGCCGCTCTGGCCCGCGAGCTCAAGATACTTCTGGTAGGCTGCCGTGCAATCCGGCGGCAGAACGATCCGGTTCGTCTTGGGATCGATGGTTGCATTCTGGACCAGCCCCTGGCCCTTGATGTAGTAGAGAATGGGCTGATTCGGATCAACCTTGATGGCTTCGTCCGCTGCAGCCACCTGCGCAGGACCGTTGTTTTCCTGGAAGAAGATAACCGCCTCATTCCGCAGGTGAAGGCCGGCATTGGTTGGATCGGCTTTGGCGGCGGCATCATAGGCGGCATTGGCTTCAGGAACTTTGCCAGTGCGAGCGTAAACTTCGCCCAGGCCTGCATTGGCCAGGCCGATTACAGCTCCGCGCGGCTTCTTTGAAGCTGTCTCGAGATCGATTGCCTTTTTGTACGACGTGATTGCATCGTCATACTTCTTTAGCCCGGCCTGCCCGTATCCAAGGTTGGTCCAAAGGAGTGCCTCATCCGGCTTGGCTGCGGTGTCCTTGGTCATCAGGCTTTCGATATCGGTGTATTTGGCGGTCTTGATCTCGACCGCCTTCGCCGCGATGTCAGCCTTGGCAGCCGACGCGCCAAGAGCCTGAGCCGCCGCTGCATTTGCGCCATCGATATCTTTCTTATCCTGGGCAACAACCTTAAGGTCGGCATTGAGCTGGTTGATGACGGTGTTGGCCTTGACGGCTTCGGCGTTCGCCTTCTTCAAATCTTCGAGTTGTTTCTTCTCGTCAGGCGACATCTTGTCGATGTATTCCTGCCGCGACATGTCCACGTCTTGAGCCGTATCCTCGCCGATGGTGATCTTAACCCCGCGGATGGAATCGACCATTTTGCCTGCCGGCGTGTCTGCAGCACGATAGACAACCATGTACGTTCCGGCAGGAGCTTCACCGGAGAAATCTCCAGTGTCAGAGACGGGAAACGTGAACTTCAACGTCACGCCGCCATCTGTGGAGAGGCTCACGGTGCCGCCGCCCTGGGGTTGGCCCGTGGGATTGATGACGCGGCCGTGAAACTTGCCAGTGGTTCCGGCCGGCGCTGCCGGCGCTTGCGCACTAGCCGGCTGCAAGGCCAGCCCCAGCAAGCCCGATGCGACGATCAGTCCCAGCCAAATTGAAAAACTGCGTTTCATGTTTTCTCCTTAGGAGCGGCGGGACGAAGACTGCCCGCAGGCTCAAAAAATTCAAAATTCCCTGCACCCGGCGGCAGGCGTCATAAGCAATCCCGCTGCGGATTTGTGTTTGCCGACCCGAGCGGACCCTCCGGGGCGCATTTCCAGCAAAACCCAAGTTAAATCCAATGGACCGCTGCGCACAAGTGGGCCGTCTCAAGCGAGCAGGCCTCGGCGCAAGAGAGTGCAGCACCATCCTAACCTGTGGACGACCAGGATCGCTTGCAAGTTGCTTATTGCACGGAAAAGGCCCCGTACGGATGGCAATTGTCATGGTAGCGAGATGGGCTCCCGACCGCATGTGGCCCGGATCACACAAATCGTCGCGCTTCGGACTTTCCTCGTGAATGGGCCGAAAACACGTTAGAGCTACTAGAATTCAGGTATGGCAACGGTGATTCGGCAGGCCAGGGCGGCGGATGCGCCACAAATTCTTGCCTTTATCCGCGCGCTGGCGGAGTTTGAGCGGGCGCCGGATGCGGTATCAGCCACCGAGGCCAGCCTTTTGCGCGATGGATTCGGCCCCAACCCCTATTTCCAATGTCTTATCGCCGAGCACGATGGCCGTCCTGCGGGGTTCGCCTTTTATTTCTTCAACTACTCCACCTGGATGGGCCGCCCCGGCATCTACCTCGAAGACCTTTTCGTCCAGCCGGAGTTTCGCGGTTTGGGTATCGGCAAGGCGCTGCTCAAGCGGGTTGCCGAGATTGCCGTTGAAAAAGGCTGCCGCCGTTTGCAATGGGAGGTTCTGGATTGGAACACACCGGCCATCGACTTTTACCGCGCGATGGGCGCCGAGTTTCTGGATGAATGGCGCAATGTGCGCCTGGATGGCGAGGCGCTGGATCGCCTGGCCAGCTGCGGTGGGGCAGACGGCGCTGGCGCGCCATGAGGATCGAGAATTGCCGCCGCAGGGGATGTGCGCCCCTCCGAGGATGAAATGACCAGGATACGAATCATCGGCGGCGGACTAGCAGGAACCGAGGCTGCATTGACCGCCGCGCGGCTGGGGTGCGAGGTCGATCTCTACGAGATGCGCACCATGGTGGACGGAAAACCGCGCCTGACACCCGCGCACCAGACAACCGATTTCGGTGAGCTGGTCTGCTCCAACTCGCTGAAGAGCGAATCGCCCAATACAGCGCCCTGGCTGCTAAAGCAAGAGATGCGTCGCGGGCATTCCGTGCTTTTATCTCTTGCAGATGCGTGCGCGGTGCCTGCGGGACACGCCCTGGCTGTTGATCGCGTGGAGTTTTCGCGGCGCATCGCAGAGGCGATTGATGCTCAGCCGGCGATTCGCGTGATTCGCGAGGAAGTGACTCGACTGGACGCTTTGCCTGCCGAGAACAAGGACGGCACGAGGTGCACGATCGTCGCTACCGGCCCGCTTACCTCGGATGCGCTGAGCGCCGAGATTGCGCGAGTGACGGGTTCTGAGCATCTCGCGTTTTACGATTCCATCTCGCCAATCGCCGATGCCGAGACGATCGACATGAACCGCGTCTACTTTGCCGCGCGATGGGACAAGGGCACAGCCGACTACATCAATTGCCCAATGGATCGCGAAGAGTACGACCGCTTTTTCGACGCGCTAGTCGCGGCCGAGCCGGCTGAAAGCAAGGCGTGGGAGAAGCTGGAATACTTCGAGGGGTGCCTGCCGATTGAAGAGACCGCGCGGCGCGGACGCGACACGTTACGCTTCGGGCCCATGAAGCCGGTGGGCTTGCGCGATCCGCGCACTGGGAAGACACCGTGGGCCGTGGTGCAATTGCGCAAGGAAAACCTGCGCGCTGACAGCTACAACCTGGTCGGTTTCCAGAATCACCTGAAGTTTGGCGAACAGGCTCGCGTGCTGCGACTGATTCCGGGGCTCGAAAACGCGCGCTTCCTGCGCTACGGGCAGATTCACCGCAATACGTACATCTGCGCACCAGTGCTACTGGATGAATGCCTTCGGCTGAAGAACGAATCAGCACTGATGTTTGCGGGACAGATTTGCGGCGTTGAAGGATATACCGAGTCGATTGCTACCGGAATGTTGGCGGGGATCTACGCGGCGGCGGTCGTGCGCGGCGAGGCGCCGGTACCCGTTCCGCGCGCCACGGCGCTCGGCTCGCTGGTGCACTACATCACCCACGCTGATCCAGAAAACTTTCAGCCGGCCAATATCACCTTCGATCTGCTGGAGCCTCTCGAAGAAGAAATCCGCAAGAAGGTCCGCGACAAGAAGGAGCGGCACCGGATGCAATGCGAGCGATCGCTGGCGGCGTTTGATTGGTGGTGGGCGGCGTGCGGGTTTGCGCCTGTGGTGTCGCGCTAAGCGCGGCGGCCGTATTCTTGATCGAGGCATCCCGGCATGGCAAGCTTGCGCCGCAGCGTCATTGTCTCCGTCCTGTTCGCTGTCGTTGGCGGGCCGGGCATCGTGCTTATTTATCTCCCGTTCTGGATCACGCGCTTCCGGATTCCCGCCGGAGAGCCGTGGTGGCAAATGCTTTTGGCGGCTACGTTGGTCGCAATCGGTGTCGCTCCGCTAGTGGAATCCGCACGCCGCTTCATTGTCGTGGGACGCGGAACGCTTGTGCCGACTGTGCCCACCGAACACCTCGTAGTGGGCGGCTTCTATCGCCATGTCCGCAATCCAATGTATGTTGGCATTCTGCTGGCGCTCGGGGGCGAGGCGTTGCTCTTCGAAAGACGGGCCATGATCGTTTATCCGGCCATCGTCTGGCTCGTGATTCATCTCTTCGTCCTCTTGTACGAAGAACCCACGCTGACTCGGCGCTATGGTGTCGAATATCTGCGGTTCAAGAGGAACGTGCCGCGCTGGTTGCCGCGGCTGACGGCCTGGCGGAGTGGAGAACAGTAATCCGGGAACATTTCAGCACCTTTCCGTGTCCAATTGTGTAGGCTTTGTACGCGGTGAGGATGCAGTGCGACCGTGTACGCTGAAGAATGGGACCTTGTGCTGGGTGTGCCCGGGGAAGTGAGTCGCTTTGATGCGGTGGTTGGCAATTGTTTGTGGTGTAGCAGCGGCGACTTGCAGCGCGGTCTGTGTGTTTGGCCAGGCCGAGCAGCCCACGGCCGCCGAAAAAAAGTCGGCGACCACGATTGTGCTGCCGCCCTCACCGAAGGCGCTGCTGCCCGATGCGTTTGATGGGTGGGTGCTGGCGGAGCCTTCCAAGGTGATCACCGATCCCGCGCAGGCCGACAGCGCCAACGTCGCAGCCCTCAAGGAGTACGGCTTCTCCTCAGGCTTGCTGGCCAACTACAAGCGCGAAGGCGAGACGCTGGCGATGCGCGCCTATCTGTTCGGCGATACCAGCGGGGCCTATGGTGCGTATTCGTTCTACCGGCAGAACGGTTGGCCGAAGGAATCCATCGGCTCCGGAGCAGCCTCAAATCACAACCGAGTGCTGTTTTGGCAGGGAACAACGCTTGTGGATGCAACTTTTTCTAAAATCGGCCCCATGTCAGGCGGCGAGTTGCGCGAAGTGGCGCGCCAGTTGCCCATTCCTACGGGCTCGCAAGCAGTGCCGCCACCCATCCTGCAAAGCCTGCCGCAGGCGTCGATCGACGGCCAGACGACGCACTACGCGATGGGGCCTGCAGGCTACGCGGGAGCAGGGGGTGTGCTGCCTCCGTCGTTGGTCGACTTCGATAAGGGCGCCGAGACGGTAACTGCGGACTACACGCTCACATCGGGCCCCGCCACGCTGACAATCATCGACTATCCGACCCCGCAGATCGCGGCGGCCCAGGAGACCGCGATTCGCGCCTACCTGAAGGCCGGCAGTCAAGCCCAACCCGCATGGCCGAAGCCGCTGACCGACTCGGATGTGGCATCGCTCGAGGTCAGGCATAGCGGGCCGCTGGTGATCGTCGTGAGCGGGGACGCCATTCCGGAAGAGAGCCACCGCCTCCTGGAGTCAGTCCATTTCGAAACGGACCTGATGTCGGTGCCTCAGCCGGTGGAGTCTGAAGTGATGAAGACTGGCAAGCTGCTTCTCGGCATTGCCGCCCTGTGCATCATTGGTGGAGGCGCCGCCATCCTGCTGGGTGGATTTTTCGGCGGTGGAAGGGCCTTGTACCGCATTGCGAGAGGCAAGCCTGCTTCTTCGGTCTACGACGAGGAGTTTATTCACCTCGACTTGCAGGAACCCTGGATCGACCCGAGCGAGGCAATTCGGGGGCCGCATCCGAAGGGTTAATGGGTGAATTCGTCTGTGGAAAAATAGACGTAAACCCTAAGAAACAAGGCGAAATCGCGGGAAATACCGGAGAGGATAAGGGGAACGAAAGACGAAGACGCGTGGGGGCCCAAACCCCGCTCGTCATTGTTAAATTATTGAAACAAAGCAGTTTATTTTTGAAAACATTTCCCTTGACACCGCTTCCCCCCGCTCCTAACATGCAGCCAGAAAGTTCTAATGGTTTTGCCTCCGTTGGAACTATTCTCCCTGAGGGAAGAGCTGCCCTGTTGCCGGGCGGCTCTTTCCGTTTAACGTCGCTAGTTCGACTGAGCCGACTCCTCGTCCACATCTGCCGCCAATTCAGTCCATTCCTCGCCACATTGTTCGCATCGCCACTTGTTCATCGGGCTGATTCCATCGAGCACCGGATCGGTATCGCCGCACTTCGGACATACCGGGGGCTCGTACTCCGGCACTTCAACCTTCAATTCGTCGACAATCTCTTGCGGAATCGGCTGCGCTGCGGTAGCGCGCGCCGCTTCGAGCTGATCGGCCGCGACGAGCACGCGCGGACTGGCGAGTCCGAAGCCAGCGTAGCGAGAACCGGTTCCTGCCGCCTCGATCCAACTCTCGATGCCTGCCCGCTTCAGCGCTTCACGAAGTTGCTGCGCCTGAACTGACGTGTCGCACTCGCACAGCACCGTCTTCCACGTGTACTCATGCGGACCCGCAATTTCGTCGCCAGCGCCCGGAGTGTCTGGAACGATCTCCGGGGGGCGTCCAAAGTATCCGAGCGCATCAACTGGCTGATCCGGACTCACAGTCCAATCGTTGCCGGGCTCTGCCGATACTTGCGATGTGCCGTCGGGCTCAGGCGCGTAGACCACGTCCTGTGGCTGACCGAGTCCGCGCATCTGCATCTCCGAGCGCAGTGCCTGTTGCGCTGTCTCAGTCAGGTCGCCAAATTCGACGGCGAGCTCGCGCAGCTCGTCGTCGCTGATTGCGCGGTAATGCTCCGTTAGCCTGCGCCATTCCAGTGCGGGGTCCGCTTGCATGAGGAGCAGTATATCGCTGGCTCGAGCGTGCTGCGCTCGCCTTTACCTGAGTTCAGCGCAACGATACAATCGAAGATGCAGCCGACGTAGCTCAGTTGGTAGAGCAGCTGATTCGTAATCAGCAGGTCGTCAGTTCAAGTCTGACCGTCGGCTCCAGATACAGGTAGAAATCGAAGACGTTTTCGGCGCGTGGCATCTCGTGATCGAGAGGTCGTTTGTTTGTTTACGCCTCACCGAAGCGGCGCATTGATGCCTTGCGAGATCCGACACCCCTAATACGCCGTAGAACGGCCCCGCTGGCGAAGTCATTCGCAGTCGAATTTGCTTGGCTCAGCCACTTTTTGCATCTGGGATGAGGCAATTCTTACCTGGCAGGCTAAAAAATACACGGCCAAAAGCAAGGTGCGAGAATTTCGCCAATGCTTAACTCATTTTTGTTCATGGGTTTAACTTAGACGAGAGTTTGGAATCGCAAATGCAGAGGGGTTACTGGTTGGGTTCGCCGGTGCCGAAGGTGCAAGACGATTGAACTTCCCGGTTTCGGCGGTAACGCATTTGGTTTAATCGGAAGGAGCCATCACACCATGAGGACGCCAGTTCTCGGACAATTTGAAGGTGCGCATCCTTCGATGTATATCGCGGATGCATATAGCGGGTTCTTTCCGGCCAATTCACAGACCGCGGCTTCCCCCGTTCTCAAAAAGGTAGTGGACACTCCAGTGCCGGAGGACGCGCTGAACGGTGCGAAAGGCGCCGTGGCTGCCCTCGGCGTGGAAATTGCCTCAGCAATCTTTCTCTACGGGCTCTGGCTGGTCTGGCACCTGATCCGATAGCCACCGCGCAACCTACCCTCCCCCAAGCTGCTCAGTGCGTTCCGCGCAGAGCGATGATGCGAACCCCCGCCGACAACCCGGCGGGGGTTTGATTTTGCGGCGAAATTGGCGAGCGATCGCTAACCCACGGACAACGATCGGACGATCTCTTCCGCGAGGCTGAGCTGCAGGATTTTGCTCAATGGCATCGCCGACGAGATTTGCGCATAGGCGCATTGCGCATATTGCTTCGCAGACTCCAAGTTGGCTTACAGGCACCTTGAAGTTTGGTGATCGCGGTTAGCCTCTTAAGGTTCAGCGATGCACCATCTCCCCGATATGATTGAGTTGCCGATCCAAGGAAATGAGACCGATGACGAAAACTCCAATTGGGATCATGCAGGGCCGCTTGAGCCCGCCCGAGGCGGGGCGGTTTCAGTCGTTCCCTCGCAATTCCTGGCGAGAAGAAATTGTTCGGGCGCGGGAGGCCGGCCTCGACTACATCGAATGGATTTTTGACGATTATGGCTCGTCTGTAAATCCTATTGAGACTGAGGGTGGGATTGCTGGCGTAAATGCGCTCAAGGCGCGATATGGGATCAACACCCCAGCCATATGTGCCGACTGGTTGATGGACTTTCCGCTGGTGCGCTGCTCGAACGAAGAGCGGACATCTCGCGAGCAGGTGCTTTATGATCTGATTCGTCGGGGAAAGAGCATTGGCGCAACCCGCGTGGTGCTGCCGTTCGTAGATGCGTCGTCAATTCGGACAGAGGAAGAAAAGAGCATTGTGATTCGCGTGCTGGAGCGGGCAATTCCGATATCCGAAGAAACAGGGGTTGAGTTGCATCTTGAAGCCGATTTCGGACCAGGTGAATTTGCTCAATTTCTCGAACGCATCCCGCACCCATCGATCAAGGTTAATTACGATTCCGGCAACAGTTCTGGTTTAGGCTTTATCGCGCGCGAGGAGTTTGCAGCATACGGCGAACGGATCGGTAGCATTCACATCAAAGATCGTCTGCGAAAGCCGGATGGAGGCGTCGAGACCAAGCCTCTGGGACAGGGGAGCGCAAACTTTGATGATGTCTTCGCGAGTATCCGAAGCATCGGATATCGAGGAGGCTTCACGTTGCAAGTTGCTCGCGGAGCAGATGGCGACGAGGTAAGCTGGACGAAGCAACAGATGGCCTTTATCCGCCGCTACTGGACTTAAAGACGATGGATCTTCAACTCGAAAATCAAGTCGCGCTCATCGCGGGTTCTTCTCGGGGGATCGGCAGAGCCATTGCATTTGCACTATTGCGCGAAGGATGTCGGGTTTGCATCACAGGTCGTGATCATTCCGCGCTAAATGCTGCGAGCGAGGAGTTGCGGGCGCAATTTGGCGATCGCGTTCTAGGAGTTCAAGGCGACTTGACGCAAACGCCTATCATTGAGTCCGCCCTGAGTGAAATCAGTCGAGAATGGGGTGGTCCGAACATCCTGGTGGCAAACTTGGGCAGTGGTAGCGGTAAGCCCGGATGGGAACTACCGGAAGATGAATGGAAGCGGCTATTTGACCTGAATTTCTTTGGCAGTGTGCGACTGGCGCGAGCCACGATCCCGTCGATGCTGCAAAGCGGGGGTAACATACTTTTCATCGGTTCAATCGTTGCCGTTGAAGCAACTCCTGCGCCGTTAGCGTATAGTGCCGCCAAAGCAGCGCTTGCCAACTACAGCAAGAATTTATCGCGTGCTCTGGCGGGCCACAAGATTCGAGTCAATTGTCTCGCCCCAGGAAATGTCCTCTTCCCAGGCGGGAGTTGGGAGAGACACCTCCAAAACCGCAAAGAGGAAGTGGAGAACTATATTTCCGCTGAGGTCCCTCAAAAGCGATTTGGCAAGCCCGAGGAGATCGCAGATTTCGCCGCGTATCTAGTTTCTCCTGTTTCCGGCTTTGCGACAGGTGGGTGCTACATCATGGACGGCGGCCAAACGCGAAAGGTCTGAATTGAAAAGAGGATGCTTTCTATGAAACGCAGATTGACCCGTCGCGCTTCCGAACTTTTCAACCTTCGAGACCGAGTTGCGATCATCACCGGTGGCGCAGGCTTGTTGGGCTACCATCATGGTGCTGCACTCGCCGGCGCGGGAGCAAGAGTCGTGCTGCTTGATCTGGTTTCTGCCAAGCCTCAAATGCGTGCCAAGCAACTCTCCGAGGAATTTGGAGTAGACGCGTTAGGTTTAGTCTGCGACATTACCAGCGAGGCATCGCTTCTGAAAACCCGAAAGAAGATTCTTGAGAAGTTTGGACGCATCGACATCCTCATAAATAATGCGGCCAACAATCCGAAGGTCGAAGACGGAAATAAGACCTGGACTCGGCTTGAGAGTTTCCCCTTGGCTATCTGGGATGACGATATCCGCGTTGGACTGACAGGGGCGTTTCTCTGCAGCAGAATCTTCGGCACAGAGATGGCAAAACGCAAATCGGGTGTCATCGTCAATATTGCGTCTGATCTTGCGGTGATTGCTCCTGACCAAAGGCTCTATCGAGTCGACGGTCTACCCGAAGACCAGCAACCCGTGAAGCCGGTGACGTACTCGGTTGTCAAAACTGCTCTTTTGGGACTAACGCGCTACCTGGCGACCTACTGGAGCAGCGCGAACATTCGAGTGAACTCAATTTCTCCCGGAGGAGTTTTCAATGGTCAGCCGGAAGTGTTCTTAAGACGGTTGGAACAGCTGATCCCAATGGGGAGAATGGCAAATCGTGACGAGTACCAAGGGGCCATTCTCTTTCTTTGCTCCGATGCCTCCTCTTACATGACCGGAACGAATCTCGTAGTCGATGGAGGCCGCAGTTGCCTTTAAGTTCTCAAGAGTTAGAAACCTCCAGACTTTTTTCGGTTGAGGGAAAGACAGTTGTGCTCACTGGCGCGTCAGGCTTCCTGGGCCGCACGTTCGTTCGTGCTTTCTTGACGAACGGTGCGCGAGTCGTTGCTCTTGGGCGCTCAGAGCGGCTTGCGCGGGAGGTAGATACCTGGGCCAAGGAATTCGGTAAGGACAGCGTTTCATGCCGCCGGGTTGATATGTATGATATCGCCGCGCTAAATGGAGTCTTGGATCAAATTGCGAACGATGAAAAATCAATAGATGTTCTCGTAAACAACGCGCATGAGCTTGGGCCCGGTACCGGTTTCAATGTTCCAGAAGGCTCCCTGGAAGGCGCGACCATTGACACATGGATGCGCAACCTTACAGGGGGTGTCTACTGGGCAGCGCTAACAACGCAAAAACTCGGCGCTCGGATGAAAGAGCAAGGAGCGGGCAGCATTATCAATGTCTCGACGATGTATGCACTCGTTGCCCCTCGCCCTCAACTCTATGCAGGAACCGAGTTCTTAAATCCTCCCGCATATTCCGCATCCAAGGCTGCACTTCTGAGTTTCACTCGCTATGTTGCTTCCTTTTGGGGAATGCACGGGATTCGCGCAAACGCGATCCTGCCGGGCCCATTCTCGAACACCGAGGATATTGGAGGAGCCAATTCTGTGGACCAAGAAAGCCCGTTCATGGTGCGACTGAAGGGCTTTACCTGCCTGGGACGCGTCGGCAGGCCCCAGGAGTTGGCCGGGGCGCTTCTCTTTCTGGCGTCAGACGCCTCCAGCTTCATGACAGGCCAAGCCGTTACCGTCGATGGCGGATGGACTGCTGTGTGAAGTAAAGAAGAGTCGTTTCTTGCCGTGTTGACCCACACCAATCTTCTCACGGTGCAACCTGGAAGCGCAGCATGCTCCGATCAGTTGGAACTTAAATAAGTTAGGATTTCAGTCGTAAGAGAGTCACTCAAGAGGAGTGAGCCCGTGCTTCGCAGCATACATCTGGTGCAAAGCGCCCAGCCCGAATGCACGGGAATCTGCCGGATCATCATGAGTCTGGGCAAATACGCTGGTCCTCACGGTTACGATGTGAACGTATTGTTTCTTGCAGACGGGCCACTTAAAGGACAGATGCAAGCTGTCGGGATCGGCGCCGGTGTCATTTCATGGAATGGCACACCCCGAGATCTGGTGGGCGCCGTCAGGCTATTTCTTTGGCTGCGACGAAACCGAGCTGCTATCGTACATCTACATTCGGGTGGGCGCATGTTGCGGGCCATTTGCAAGCTTAGTGGCGCCAATGTTGTCATCCAGCATGTGCACGGCCGAATCAATGAGGTTACGTGTGATCTGCCTAAGAACCTTTCTTATCCCTGGGCGGATGCTGTCATTGCTTCTTCCAAAGCGGTTGCGACATCGATTGTTAGCCACAATTCCGAGGTAATTTATGCGGGAATCGACGTGAATCCCGCGCCTCAATCTCTAGCAGACCACACGGGGCCACTGCAAATCGGAGTCCTGTCGCGTCTGACTCCAGTCAAGCAAGTCGAAACTGTCATACGAGCCGCCGCGCAGCTAAGAGATTCCGGCATTGAGATCCAGGTCAATATAGCGGGATCTGGCCCAATTGAACCCGAGCTTAGATACATCGCTAATAAACTTGAAGTCGCGGATAGAGTTCGCTTCTTAGGATGGCGAAATGATATTGGCGCATTGCTCAATGGATGGGATCTGCTCGTCATGCCGTCTCTTGATGAAGGATTTCCTCTTTCGGTTCTTGATGCGATGGCCGCCGCCCGTCCCGTTTTGGCCTCTCGAGTCGGAGGAATTCCAGAAATCGTCGTTGACGGCGTAACCGGATATTTGATCCCAGCCAAAGACAATGACGCTCTGGTTCAACAAATTCGGTGGCTTGCAAATGATCGTGTCCGATTAGCCGAAATGGGACACGCCGGTTGGTCACGGGTTCAAAAGGAATTCTCCGCGGGGGCCATGGCAAAGCAAATGACGCGCTTTTACGATCAACTCCACAAGGACGGTCGGACACTTTCTCGCTGATGCATGTAACCCTCCGAAGCGGGACGCGCTTCGCACCAACTTTCTCACGAGATCAGATCCTATGCATCAGACTCGTCTTTTCGATCAACGGGTCCAAGGTATGTCACGGATGAGGCGAGGAAGTGCCGAGTAGCCGCGTCAGCCTTGTGCGGAGGGCCAGCTTGACGCGCCAGTTGCGCAAGCTTCTGATCCCGCCCCGGCGGACGCTGAGAGCAAATTCAAAAAGCGAATCACCAGGTCCGACATAAGCACGCCTGAGAAGATGTGGCTCACTTGATAGATAGTTCAAGCCCTCCACCACGCTAAATGCCATGTCGAACTCCTGTCGAACCAAATCGCGAACCGCCTCATTGCATTCTCCGTAAGGATATGCGAATAACATGGGCGGAACGCCTAATATTGCAGCGAGATCATCCTTGCTGCCGACAACTTCCGCCGCCAGGTCGGGAGCGGACAGCGTCGTCAAATGCGGGTGTGTCCGGCTGTGCGCGCCAAACTCGATGCCCTGCTCTGCCCAGTAGCGAATCTGATCAGCGGTCATCAGATGGAGCGTGCTTCTGCCTTCAGCCTCATCCCAAGTATTGGTCTGGCCCAGACGTCCGGTCACAACGAAGACAGCCGCGCTAAATCCATACTCCTTGAGAATCGGCAGGGCGTATTCGGCTGTTTCGGCATAAGCATCGTCGAAGGTCACCATGATTGGCTTCACAGGAAGGCTCGTTGCTTCCCGGAGCCACTTGAGCCAATCAGAAGGCTTGATCCCCACATAGCCTTTGCGCGCCAGCCAGCGCATCTGCTGCTCAAATCTCTCTGGCGAAACCGTTAAATCACGATGTTGCCCTGGTCGCTCCGGGCCGATGTGATGATAGAGGAGCGAAGGACAGCCGCGGTCGAATTCGTCTTCGAGGGCATTCCACGCTCCAGCGACACTCAAGGCGCCTTCAAGACCGGCTGCCATTTCAATTGCATGCAGGTAGCGCAGCGCCAGTCTTCTGATGGATCCGAAGCGATAGAACAATTTCTCAATTCGAAGAGGCAGCGACATGAGCGGAAGGAGCGAAAAGGGAAACCTTGAGCACATTTTCCAAAAGCATCTTTTAGCAAAAGGCGCTTCACACCAAGTAGAGAGATCGCAATACGGCCGGAATTCGCGGTGCTTGCGGCTCGCGCGAAGTTGTCCTGCGCCCAGAGCTCTTGCCTGCGACTGCAAATAGTCCCAGGAAGACTTCACATAGTGTTCGTAGACAACGGCATCAGGCTCGTAGCGAAACGTCAGTCCCGACTTCCACAAACGCAATCCTAGATCCAACTCTTCAGCGGCCAGAAACTGCTCGTCAAACCCTTCACAGCGTAAAAGAGGCTCACGCGGCATGGAGCTATTCACCAGATAGGAGAACACGTAAATCGAAGCTGCTCCCTGCGGGAAGCGGAGATTCATCTGCGCGCTGATACTTCCGTAGTAAGCATCAGCGATGCGCTCGAGGGAATGGCGAATGATCGTCGGTGAACTGTCGGAGGCAATGATCATCCGGCCCTGAACGACACGGGAATCTGAGCCTGCATGAGCTTTGCAGTGCTGCTGAAGGAGAGTCGGTGGCGCGATTATGTCGTCGTCAAGGAACAGGACGAGCTCTCCCACCGCTGCGCGGATACCCAAATTCCGCGCAGCGCCTGCGCACCGGTGCTTCGACTCCAATACGCGAAAGAAGCAAGAGGGTTTCAGGTTGTGCAGGAACTCCGCTGTGCCATCGGTGGAACCGTCCATCACAACAATGACTTCATATTCTTCCGGCGAGAACTCCTGCGCCAGAACCGCAGGCAATGTTCTTTCGAGTACATGCCGCCGGTTATACGTGGGAATGATGACGGAAATACGGATCATCGATCGCCTCGATCACATCTTCTTCCGTGTCAATCTGCGCGTGAATTTTTGGGCTTGCGGCAGAAAATATGGGTCACAACCGGAAAGCGCGCATCGTAATGATCGAGTTCATCGGGCCTTAGTTCTTCAAGCGCTAGTCCGAGATTGATAGCGACGACCGCTAAGCAATTACCCTCGCCTTCCACAACCACTGTACAGTCTGGCCAGACCCGAGAAAGCAATTCCCGCCAGCCATCCGGAGTGGGGCGCCAAAAGTCGAGACCTACCTGATCGAGACGAAAAAGCCCCGCTGCGTTCGCGAGAATTATCCCCCCGGGCTTGACTATGCGAAGAACGTTTCGAAGGCAGAGCTCAAGCTCGCGAAAGTGCTGCAGAGTGCATGGAAGGAGGACGCAATCGTAGGCTTCAGAAGGCAGAACGTTTTCGCAATGGGCCATATCGCATTGAAACGTGGGGTTCGATCGCGGATCGATGTCAACGCTGTGGGCCGTTCGAAGATTGTGGCCATACCGATGCGTGTAGATGCTCTGGTCAATTTCCAGGACATCTCCGGTGATTTCGACTCGGTGCCTTTCGAAAAACCGGTCAACATAGTACCGATCGACCGGCGTTCCTCTATCCCAACCGAAGTTATCCGAGAAGGGTGTTACGCACCGGAGATTTCCCCACCGGGGAAGGCCCCGCCGCTTAACGATACAGCGGAGGCGGGCAGACCACATCGGCCCAAACATGCGTAGTGCCTTGCTTCTGAGCGGTTCCGCTCGCGTCGCTTTCAATGGCTTTTCGGTTGTTGCCATACGTGCATTCTACCCGACAATTCAGAATGGAATGGACGACATGAATTCTCACGTTGACAGTCTCGACAAGTAGTTGCGATAAGAAAGGTTGCACAAGACAAGTTTCGCTCTCCGGACGGCTCTCACACGTGTCGAGGCAGCAACAAAACGGCAGCGAGCAAATCTCGCAGAGCGTTTTGCATTCCCACCCCCCCTCTATCTGCCCTGCGATATTGGCCTATCGCGAAACCCTGTAGCATTAGCCGCATCCGCTGCCGACGGGCTCTCGCGCTGTAGAACTTCGCACGAAGGTCCATTACGTCAGCACACTTCGCCATCAAATTCATTGACGCAGAGAGGCGTCGCGAAGGCTCTGTTGTGCCTTCTTTGGAGTCAGCCAAATCCTGAAGTACGCAACTAAGCAGGGCCGCGCGACTGCGATACGCTTGTTCACCCACCGTATACTTCTGCGCAAGGTCAGGCGGATAGATACGGTCCGTCAGGGAGGCGGAGGCACTTGGAACCGGCTTGAATTCGTTCGTCCATGCGTGGGCGGTTTCAGAATACACACGCCAACGAGATAGCACCTGTGGGATGAAAAGGACTCGATCCATTGCGGATGCAACTTCCAGAAGCAAGACGTCGTGACCAAACTCCAGTTGACCTGCCACTCTCTTATAGTTTTCAACTGACAATGAGCGCCGGAAACTTTCCAAGAACGACCTTTTGATGACGATCGCATGCCCAGGAAAGTCGTATTTGCGCAAATGCTTTCGAAAGCGGCGATGAGTTGGATAGACGACTCCCCTCGAGTTGCTATTCTCGTCAATCCATTCCGCTGCATGTGCCAAGAGTAGAGCGTCCGACTTTTCGCTGGCTTCAACGATGCACGCGAGCTTCTCCGGGAGCCACTCGTCATCCTGATCACTAAACGCAATGAGATCCCTTGTGCACATATGTGCCGCCTGGAGGAAGTTGGCCGTGTAGCCGAGGCGGATGGGATTCGTGACCAGAACGACCCGAATCGAGGCCGAACGCGCGAAGTTCTGAATGATACTTATCGTGGAATCAGTCGATCCGTCATCGCAGACGATCAACTCAGATGGAGGCAATGTCTGTTGAGAAAAACTGTCAAGCTGCTTCTGGATAAAACGCGCTCCGTTATAGGTCGCCATCGCAATGGAGATCTTTGTCATGGGAAGTCTCGTATATCAGAGAAGGCTCGCCGCGATTGTATCGCCTCTCGATTGTATTTCAGCACAAGTGGAGTGTCGGCGGAGCGGGGTTAGTCAGGAGCCCTGAAGGGTGCGAGCTAAAAGTTTAGCTTAGCCTTTGTGCGGATTAGAAGCTGGTGCTCAAGCGCTACCTCGTCGACGGTGCCGTCCACTTCGCAACGGAGCCAATCGTCCAGCGGGTCATTGAGTATGAATTCCACGCTCGCCGCTAGTTCAGACCAATCGGCGGGCTCATATATTTTGATTCCGGAGCTTATGATGCCGGCATACGAACTAAAACTACTCTTAGCCATGATGAGGACGTCAGCTTCAATGAGTTCCTGCAATGTCCAGATAGGGTCCGCATCGAGAAAGAACTCGACGCCCAGCGAAGTCAATTCCGCAAACTCCTCGATATTACCCTGCGAGTAGACTCGAATGGTATGCGGGATCTGTTGTGAATCGAGGACGGATTTCACCGCGTTGACTGTATGCATAGCTTTCTGAGTGCTCGTGAACATATTACTGTTGTTTTGAACGGTCACGTCGCCGCGACGCATATGGAGGGCAACCATCACTTCCTCCGTCGTGCGCGGAGACTTGTTCGAATAGTATTTTCGCCTGAGTTCGGGAATGAGGGCCTTGAAGCAATCGGCCAGCTGATCACCACGGCCTCGCCATCCGAGGCAAAGTTCAATTTCTCTGTAGACCTCGGGAGTGTAGTTAACGACACCGAGTGTTTCGGCGTCATAGGCGACTTCACCCAGGCCGAGATTAAAGAATGTTTCCCAGGCTGTAACCCACTCGCACATGGGTCGATCCGCATGCGCAATCATCGTTAAGGGAGTGTGCACATAAGGAAGGCCACACGCGCGCGCGAAGGTCATTGCATTCATGATGCAGTTCGCCTGACTCCCGGCGCCTTCGCAGCCCGTCCGATGAGTGAAAGTGATTCCTCGAAATGGGCGCAGGCGCACTATGTGGAAAAGATACTGTTCAAGGAACCGCATCCGATGACTCACATAAGACTTGCGACCTAGAAAAAACTTGACAGCATTTTTTAGCGATTGCCAAGCGTATTCCGTACCTGCGGTTATGACAAATCGGAGGATTAGTGGCCGTCGTTTCATCTTGGTCAATTTGAAGAATGTTCCTTCGATTTGCATCGAGTCCCGACCCGCCCGGTCGCTCGAGCTGCTGGCAGTCGTTTCGAGTGGACTATCGGCAACGGAGTTCCCCGATTTCGATATTAAATGGAAGCGGCTTGGGATGATTTATAAGTGCCTATTGACTTACGATTTTGCAGAAAAATTTGCGTAGGGCCTCCGATATACGTGGGCAGTGGAGTTTAGACTTCGGCTGCAACTGAATGCTACGGTCTAAATCCCTGTTTCGAAACCCGGACTCGAAAGGGGAACGCCATGCTCGCTACCCCTGCAGATAGACTATTGGGTAGTGGATAGAGACATTGAAATTTCGGTTACCCCAGAGGCGGCGCGCGGAGAACTTCGTGCAGGAAGATCGATCACTCTTTGGTTTCTGTTCTTCTTGTTCTCTCTCGCGCTCGGTTACCCGACACTGAATCGGTATGATCCTAGAGACTTGGGGCCAGATCAGGTGGCCTATTACCGAATGACGATGGGCGACAACGCGCCAACCGAGATTCCGTTCTGTTTCAGAGTGCTAGTACCGTCGGTAGCGAAACCATTTTATTTATTGGCGCGCGGAAGAGTTGCAACGTGGAACCCTGTATGGCTTGGTATGCTCATATCGAATTCCTTGTTCTGCGCAACTTTTTCTCTTGTCCTTCTATGGATGGGATATCGCATCCTGTGCAATCTTCCACTGGCGCTCCTGGGGTGTACTCTTGTTCTGCTGAACTACGCTGTTCCTGATTTGTGGCTTTCCGGCTTCATTGATGCTTCAGAAGCATGCCTTCTGATCGCTGTTGCCTGGTTTATGTTTTCGGACAAATGGTGGGTGCTTCCGATTATTGGATTCTTGGGCGGCTTGGCGAAGCAGAGTTTTCTACCATTTGCCACAATCTTTGCAACCGTGTGGTGGTTGACGATGGAAAAATCAAATCGAAGATGTGGACAGCTTTTGTGGCTGGTGGGGCTCGGAGCCGCGGCATCGGTGTCAATCATTTATGTTCATTGGTCAGTCGCCGGAAGCTTGATGATGCCGTGGACCATGGCATCGCGGTGGTGGGAAGAAGGCGGCTTTTTCGAGAATCTCCTCTTTGCGATTGGGGACCGGCGCTTTTGGTATCCCTTCGTTTGGCTCGTGCCGTTGGGAGTTTGGCGTCTCAACCGATTTCCCAAGCCTTGGGTCATGGCAACGGGCGCCACAACGTTGTTTGCGCTGTGGCTCGCCGGTTACTCAGATATCGGTACCGGCGACAGCAGGGCGGTATTCAACATCATTGGGCCGCTCTTCAGTATGTCCGCAGCCAGCCTCATCGCCGATGAAAAGCCCTGGAGCCCGAGTAGGCGAAACCGCAAGCTGAAGACCTTGTGAGCCGAAGAGACTGAGCACTGGCGAGATGGCTCGCGCAGCGCGATGCTGGCGACAAAGCGGCCGTTGATACGGAGGATAAGGTTGCATGCCGGGCAGGACCTTAGACCGGAGATTAATGCGATGCGGGTCGAGCGCGCGGAGGAGAAACGGGATTCGAACGATTGCATCGAAATTTCTCCGGTTTAGGGAGTTATCTGCCGAGCGGTGTTGCGAACGAAGACATCCATGCCATTGCCGAACCGTTGCGCCAACTGATAGTGCTCCTTGACGTAGGTGCGCCACGGCTGAAGATTATCTCCGGGGCCAGGGAGATTCATCGTGTCGTCATAACAGACAATGAATCGAGTATCAAATTGATTCAGTGTGTCGAGCAAGGCACGAACTTGCCCAGGGCGAACATAGGCGTCAGCTTCAACCCACGGCAACTTTGAAGGGTTCTTGAGCTCCAGGACGAAATTAAGATCGGGGTCGCCAAATAGCCGGTCGCCCGGACGCGCGCTGCGAGCAACCCAAGCGAAGTACTCATAAGTATCGGAATTCAGTAATGCTACGGGACCTCGCGGCCCCTGAACGATCTGGACGGGGCGAATGACAGCGTCGGCCAACTCTGCGACGCCAATCGCGGATACCGCCGCGAGAGCCATTCCAACCAAACGATGCCCGCCGATGCGCTGGAGCATAAAAGCTCCCAAAAGATATGCGAAAGCCGCTGCACACTTCAAACGAGGTGATGATGGCGCGCCGGCTGCAGCCAACATCGCAAAAGTTCCGGCCAGGGCGTAGAGCGCCAGATTGGCATTTAGAGGCTGATTTCCAAGTTTTACGTCGTTCTTTCGAAACCATCGAGGGAAGAAAGCAATGAGGATAACTGGCACCGCAGCGTTCACCGAGAGCCACAGTGCGCCAAGCAGAACAGAGACTGGCCGCAATGGCAATGCGGATAACAACTCTTCGAAAAAGATCGAGGGACTATTGGCGTCGCCAGCGGGATAGTAGTGTAATGGAAAAATGACGACTGACTCGAACAGTGTCCCAGGTCCACCCAAAATCGCGAAATAAGTGAGGGCCGACCCAACTACCACGATAAACGGCACAAGTACTGCAGCGATTGCTTTCGATGAGTTCCGCCAGTCGCGGAATTTCCAGATGAAAAACAGAACCACGCTTACCATTACAAACGTACCCCGGCTGGACGTGAAGAGCGTGGCGAGACCCAGGAGGGCTCCTGCGAAGCTGACCGAAACCCAGTTGCTGGCCCTCGCTATGAGATTGATCGCGAGTAGAACGAGTAATGTGCTGTACCAGTGGTGAGAGCCATCAATCGATGTGCGCTGGCAAACGACGAGGAAGGCAACAGTGGGTAGTAGCGCAGCTGCGCCCTGAAGAACAACACGTGACAATGAGTAAACCAATAAAGTAATTGCCACGGAAGCAAGAAGCAAAGCCAGCGGCGCGATCCACAGACAAACGCCGAAACAACGAAACAAGAAATAGTACAAATATTCGGTTCCGGGCAAATTAAATTGGAACAGATCGCGATATAGGACTTCGCCGTGAAGCATACGTTCCGCATGCTCAAGGTATGTTGACTGGCTTCCCCAATGCCAAATCGGCAGAGCTGGGAAGCGGAACAGGTGCACGTAGAAGAACAGCGCGGCAGCAGGACCAAGCAGTAAGTACGGCCATCTTCGACCGTGATTCCCAGCTTGCTGCCTGTTGCTCTGTGCGGAATACGTCTTGCGGGATTGAGAGGAAGTGACAGCGGGTTCCATTTGGCCAATGATTTACCAGTTTACACTTACGCTCCACTATCTCGAGGCCCGCAAAAGAGATCCGCTACGCTCGGCCTTGAACTCCGGCGACCGACGAAGCAGAGGCTCAAGAAATTTTGTTTTCCATGCTAAATGAGGGCGAAAAGAACTGGGCCAGTTTCCGTGGTAGTCACCGCGCAACTCACTGGCCTCATCGCGAATCTCGAAGGCTAGAAGGTCTTGCCATTCGGCCGCGTCTGCTTCGCGCTTATTGATCCCGAGGCCGCGAGCGGAGTTCACTGTGCGAGGCCTTGTCACTCTCCGAGTTCAGGTCAAGTCGAATGAATAGCTGCGGCCCGGCGATGAACCACCACAGCGGCCAGTAGATAGAAAGCGGCACCCGCGAGCACATAAGTCCCGATCCTGGTTTCCATCGAAATCAACACTGCGACGAAGCTGCCGAGCGTTCCGGCGGCACTGTTCACCGCCCACATCCCAGGCAGGTTGCGCTGTTGGCTGAGAGCCGCTATCCATCGCAGGCCGATCGGGAAACAACAGCGAAACACAATCAGTTACTCCGGATTGATTAGTAACTTTCTTCATCATTGATCATGCTCTCAAAATCCGATTGAGGCCTGTTTCCGAAGTCTCAGAGAGTGCTCCTAGAAAAGGGAATTGCGGTCGTAATCCCGCAAGCAGTGAAGAGGTTCAGCGGGCGCGGCTACGCACTTCTTCTTACGCGCTTTGGAACGCTGGATAATCACAAATCGTCGCAAGCCAGAAGTGTCACGCTCCGCTTTGAGCTCCCGGGACTGAGGCCGGTAGCGGCTCAAGCAACTCTGTCTTCCATGGCAGATTGGGCCTGACCGTGCCGGGCCAATAACCGTGATATGCGCCGCGCAGCTCACTGGCGGCGTCATGAACCTCGAAGATAAGCAGGTCTTCCCAATCAGCGACGACAGTCACGGCAATGCCATTTAGAAAAACCCCAAGGCGGAGCCTGTACGTTCCGTTGTTCATCAGGTCTGCAGGAACGATAAATGAGCTTCGCAGTAGACCCGCTGGAGCTGGAGATTCACGATTCTCGGCGGTTACAAAGACACTCACACCGTGCTCATTGACTACCGCAGCCGCCAAACTCAGTTTGCTGTGGGCAGACAGCTTCCAGCACTCAAACTCCACCACCAAAGGCGTGCGAACTGTAAGCTGATCGGTCGCGATCCCATTGAGTGGGCGAACACGCGCACAACGAAGGCGAATCATCTCGTTTCCCGGCGCCGTCTCAATGTTGTCGTGAACTACATCGTTGAAGGCAGGCAGCCAGTTCTGCAAGTAACGCGACGTGACGGAAGCGGCGGGTCCTTCCAGAACAGCTTTGCCCTCGTGGAGACAAATGGCCCGCGTGCACAGACTATCGACGGCAGTCATATTGTGGCTGACAAATATCACCGTTCTACCCTGTTTCGCAGAATTGCCAATCGTACCCAGGCACTTCTTCTGAAAGGCAGCATCACCTACTGCCAGAACTTCATCTACAAACAAAATCTCCGTTTCCAAATGTGCCGCAACCGCAAACGCCAGCCGAACGTACATCCCACTTGAGTAGTGCTTTATCGGGGTGTCTAAGAATCGGCCACATTCTGCAAACTCCACGATCTCGTCGAATTTGTCTTCAATTTCCCGACGGCTCATTCCTAGAACTGCCCCGTTGAGGAAAATGTTTTCTCGCCCGGTAAGTTCGGGATGGAAGCCAGCCCCAACTTCGAGTAAGCTGCCGACCCGGCCTTGAATCTCTGCCTGCCCTTCAGTCGGTTTTGTGATCCGTGACAGGATCTTCAGCAGAGTTGATTTGCCCGATCCGTTTCGCCCGATAACGCCCAGCACTTCGCCGTGGTGCACCTCCAGCGACAAATCACGCAGTGCCCACACATCCCGCTCGTCGTTTTCCGATTTGCGCCCTCGCGACGCCAACGCTCGAAACGGAGCGCGCACCATACCGGAAATCGTCTCGCGCAGAGTGCGATTTTGTGGGCGCAAGCCAATCCGGTAGCGCTTGCCAATATTTTCGCAGCGAATAGCGAGTCGTTCATTACCGTCAGATGAAGTCCGCAAAGGTGTCCTCGGTTCTGCGGAAGTAGTAGATGCCGGTCAACAACATCGCCGCGCTCGTGAAGACGGCCAGCGTGACGGACTGAGTGGGAAAAGCTCCTTGTCCGCGCAATGTCCATCGAAAGCCGTCCAACGCGCCGACCATCGGATTCAACTCATACAGCATGTGCCAGCGGACCGGTACCGAGCTGGTCGGATACGCGACAGGAGTTGCAAAAAACCAAAATTGCACGAGAAAATTCACTACATGGCGAACGTCACGATACTTGACATTGAGCGCGGCGAGCCACAGGCCCGCGCCTAGTGAAGACAGGACCACTGGCAACACAAACAACGGAAAAATCACCTCGGCGGCGGTCGGCGCGATGCGAAAATACGCGAGAAACAAAACCAGCACCAACAGACTGATGGTAAAGTCGAGCAGGCTTGCCAGAATTGTGGAAAGGGGCGCCAGCAGCCGCGGAAAATAGACCTTGGAGATTAGCTGCTCGTTGCGGACGATGCTGTTGCTGGATTCACTCAGACCCTGCGCAAATAGCTGCCAGAGCACCATACCCGCATAGACAAAGACCGGATAGGGCAGATTATCCGAGGGCATACGAATCAGACGTCCCAGAAACGCAGCCATCGCAATCGCAATGGCGAGCGGCTGCAGAATAGCCCATACAACACCAAGCAGTGTTTGCTTATAGCGGACCTTGAAATCACGCCATGTCAGAAAGTAGAGAAGCCCGTAGTGCCGCTTGAGATCGACCCATCCCAAAGTGAAAAAAGAATCCGAACTCCTGATGATCGTCTTGGCAATCGCATCCGCTCGCCGACTACCGGAAGAAATCATCCCACCACCTCGGAGATCGCGAAATTACCCGCATGGAGCATGACGAGTTTATTGTAGAGTAGCTGAATTGGACCTGTGCCGGCCGTCGGAAGGGAGAGGAGCATGCCGCCTAAGGCGCTCGATTTTATTTATCCTGGGATTCTCGCAGCACAGGCAATTCATGCAGCTGTCCAATTCGGTATCCCGGATCATCTTGCTTCCGGCCCTAAGTCCGCCGCAGCGTTGGCCAAGGAATGTGGCGCTCACGCCCCTACTCTTGAACGTTTGTTGCGGGCGCTCACGAGTATTGAGCTGTTTCAGAGACTGCCGGACGGCAGTTATAAAAACTCGCCTGGCACTGAAATTCTCCGTAGAGATCATCCCCAGTCGCTGTGGGCCGAAGGGATCTTTCTGCCGGCGCCTTACATGTGGCGCCCACTGGGGGAGCTAGCAGAATCGGTACGAACTGGAGAGACACCTTTCGATCGCGCTTTTGGGCAGAACTTTTTTGCATACCTTGCCGAGCAGCCGGAGGAGTCTGCGGTCTTCAACCGCCTTATGACGCAAGACATACTGTGGACAACGCCTGCGTTGCTGAGGGCATATGAATTTTCGCGCTTCAACCGGCTGGTTGACGTGGGGGGCGGCCACGGCGTCTTCCTTAGCCATCTTCTTGCAGCTTTGCCCAAGCTTGAAGGAGTTCTTTTCGATCAACCTCAGGTAGTGGCCGGAGCAAAGGACACCTTCAAAGGTGACCTGGCCAGGCGAACGAAGATAGTGTCCGGCAGCTTCTTTGATCGCGTTCCTGAAGGCGGCGACGCCTATCTGCTGCGGCGAATCATTCACGATTGGCAGGATGACGAGGCGGTGAAGATCCTGTCCAATGTGCGCGGTGCCATGAAGCCCGATGGCACACTGCTCATCGTTGAGGGCCTCATTGACTCCGCCGCTCGTCCCGTCGGTCTTATGGACCTGTTGATGCTGGTCATAGGCGGCAGAGAACGCACCGAAGCCGAATTCCAAAAACTCGCGCAAAGTGCGGGATTCTCTCTCCATCGCATCGTGCCAGCCGGAACTTATTCAGTAATCGAATGTAAGCCGCGCTAGCAACAGCCCAGGCCAGAAGGCTGTGCCATTTCGCCGTTCCTTACTGCCCTTCCGCGCGAAGCATGGCAATCACTTCGATCTCAACCAGAAGTTCTGGACGGCAAAGAATCGTCTCAATGTCTGTGGAGGCAGGCAGAGGTTTGAGGCCAAGATCGCGGTAAAAGGCTGTTCTTTCTTCATTGAACACGGCGTAGTCGCGGTGGATGTCACGCAGGTAGCAGGTCGTTCGCACCACGTCATGCCAGCTTGCGCGCTCGCTTTCCAGCAGTCCCGAAATGTTCTTGAATGTTCGTCTCAGTTGGCTGCGAAAGTCCCCGGTATGGACACTTACACCTTGCTCGTCAATGCTCGCCGTTCCAGAAATGAGCAGAACAACGATGCCATTCAAATCAAGGCGCATGCCCCGCGAAAAGGAGCTCGGCTTTGCATAGGCATAAGCTTCGTTTAACAGAGTGTGGTTGGCTACGGCGCGCTTGATGATCGGTAGATTGACGTTGATGGCTGCTTGATCAATGATTTCGCGCATCGGAAAGCTATTCTCCACCGTTACCGGCGTTGTCCTTCGTTTGAAACATGACGATGGCCTCGATCTCGACAAGCAGCTCGGGCCTGCACAGCCTGGCTTGAACTCCGGTAGACGCAGGTAACGGATCGAGATGCAACTCGTTGTAGAAGGCGGTGCGGACTCGATTGAATTCATCATAATCGCGGTCGATATCGCGCAGATAGCAGGTTGTCCGCACAACGTCGTGCCACGTGCACCCTTCGCTGGCGAGCAGCCCAGAAATGTTGTCCAGCGTACGGCGTATTTGCCCTCGCAAATCTCCGATATGGACCGTGTTGCCGTGCTCGTCGCTCGAGAACGTTCCAGAAATGAGCAGAACGGTTAGGCCATTCAGGTCGATTCTCGTACCGCGTGAATAAGAGCTCGGCTTGGTATCTGTATAGGCCTCGTTGAGCACCGCTGTGTTGCTGATGGCGCGCTTCTTGATTGGCATGTGCGTAACCGCTGCGGGATTTGTCGACGACTCGTCCAAATGAATCCTCCAGTGAGTTAGATCATTCTATGGATCAGCGTCTTGAGTCAATTGCTATGTGCCGGGCGCATCACACCGAGTCGTCTGCGAACCTTTGCCGCGATCAGCCCTCTAGTGCGTTCGTTGAGGCGTGTTCATGAGTCATTTACAATTTGAATCGTGAGACCACACAAAGGCTTCATAAGCCAATGCAGGCGCGTCTTTACCGCATCAATGATCCGCGGAGCATGACCCATGCGCACTTCTTCTTGTGCCGCACTCGGTGCAATTGCGCACTACGCAAAGGTTACACCGCAAGCGCCCGCACTCATCGATCCCGATGGGTTAACGCTTAGCTACAAAGAATCGTGGGCGCAAATCGAAGCGGTAAACGGGCGGCTTCGCGAGGCGGGCATCCACCCTGGGCGAAGAGTAGCTGTGTTGCTACCGCAGGGCCTGCTGCAGGTTCTTGCGGTCCTTGGAGTGCTGCATGAGCATGTCGCCATTCCTCTGCAAGCCAGGACAACGGCCTTTGAAGTCGAGTCGCATCTTGACCGATTGTCCGTCTCCGCGCTGATTACATCGCAAGAGTTTATGCAGGAGGCCGAAGCGGCAACTCGATCAGGAATCGCCGTTTTAATTGTCGGCAAAGGCAAATCTCCCGATCAATGGCAGCTTCGGGTCCCCGATGTAGTGAGAAGCGCGACAGCCGAGACAAACGACGCCATTCTGTTTTTGATTACCTCAGCGACAACGGGCAACTCGAAGATCGTGCCTTTGTCGTCCGCCAATCTTGACGCAGGAAACGCATCAACGCGCGATGCAGCACAATTAACGTCAGCTGACCGGCTATTGCTTATGGTTTCGCTTTGCCACAGGCTGGGCATGGAAAACGCACTCGCTCAACTGCTTGTTGGCGGCGCGGTGATCGCATCCGGCGGTTTCGATCCATCCACCTATTTTCACTGGCTGAACAACCTCAGACCTACATGGTATGTCTGCGCACCCACGGTACACCAAGGCATACTCGCACAACTCAGAAACGAGCATCCGTCGATTCCCCATTCTCTACGCTTGCTTCAATCCGCAGGAGCGCCTTTGCCTCGCGAGGTAAGACAGGAGTTGGAAGAGATCTTACGCGTGCCCGTCCTGAACGGGTACGGTGCGACGGAAGCCCACTACATCGCAATCGAGGCTTTTCCTCCGATTCATTTCGTCCCCGATGCCGCAGGACGATCTTGTGGTTCGGAAATCGGCATCGTGAATTCTTCGGGAGAAATCATCCATGCTCGCGAAGAGGGGGAAATCGTAGTGCGCGGCGACGCGGTTTTCTCAGGCTACTACGATGATCCTGAAGCCACGCGCGCGGCTTTTCACGATGGCTGGTTCAGGACAGGAGACCAGGGCCGCCTGGATCAGGAGGGGAACCTCTATGTAACAGGGCGCCTTAAGGAAATGATCAACCGAGGCGGAGAAAAGATCCTGCCCGGCGAAGTCGACGCGGCATTTGAATCCCATCCCGCAGTGCTTGAGGCTGCGGCATTTGCTATTCCCCACCCTACGCTGGGTGAGGATGTTGCCTGTGCTGTTGTGTTGCGTAAAGGAACAGATGCGCAGGTAAACGCACGCGAGTTGCGTCACCATGCAGCGCGGTATCTGGCATCATTCAAGGTTCCACGACGTATTCACTTCGTCAACGAGATCCCTCGCGGCGAGCTGGGCAAACCTCAACGATGGGTACTCACGGACCAGTTGAGCGGCTGCAATGCGGCCTCCGCAACACCAGCTGAGATAACAAAACTACTGGTTGCGGACCCTCTCGTCCACAATCTCCATGAAATCTGGGCGCGCCTCCTAGATCGCGAAGATCTGGGCATGAATGAGGACTTTTTCGAGGCTGGCGGCGATTCGCTAGGCACTATTAATATGCTCGCCGAGGTTGATCAGCGCTTTGGCAGCCAGACGAGTTCAGCGGCAGCAAGTTTCGTTGATGAGCCTTCGCTCTCACATCTTGCCGCTCTGGTACGCGATACATTGGGGCCTGTGTCGGACCGCGAAGATTCGCGCAACATGCAACTGTTTCCGGTCGGCACCGGGGGGTCTGGCGCCCAATTATTCTGCGTTCCTCCGGCGGGAGTTGAGGGGCTCGCTTTCCGGCGGCTGGCGAGACAATTTCACGGCGAAATGGATCTAGTCATCGCGCGCCCAGCCAATACGTTGTACAGCAATTCGCTTTTTACGTTTGAGCGCTACGGGGCAGAGACGGCTGCGCTTATTCGGCAAATACAACCGAAGGGCCCGTATTTTGTGAGTGGCCACTGCTTCGGCGGTCTCGTCGCAATCGAGGCTGCCCGGCGGCTTGCGCTTCAGGGGCAGCACGTACGTGTCATCCTATACGACGTGCCGCTATTGGGTACTTCGAGCCTGTTGCCTGATTGGCGGGGATGGCTCGAGGGAGCCAAGCGTCAATGGCATCGACTCTGGACGAGTAAACATCCAGGAATAGCCAGAAATCTTCGCCGTTTTTCTTGCCGCCTGGTATTGGCCGCATTAATTCCCTTCCGACGATTTCTCGCTCCGGTCGAAAATGCCGCGGTCGTCCGGCGTATTATCGGGTGGTCCGAAATCGACGAATTCCCATATTACAAAGCCCACCCCCTTGATGCTCCGTTCCTACACATTCTCTCCCCGGTTGCACCCAGCACCTTACACGCCGCTTCCCGATCTTACTGGAGATCGATTGCCCGAGGCGGTATTGAGGAGCAGTATATTGCTCTCGACAATTACAATTTCTTCCACGAGTCCAACCTGCCCCTCATTGCGGAAACCTTACTAAAGTGGTGCGGTGTCTCACCGCAGACCCGCGACCTCAACGCCCATTCTATTCAAGAACATCGAACGGTGAGAGCGGCGCATTGAGTAAACTCGAAGAAATGCGACAGCAGAACGCGACGCAGATACCGGATCATTCTCCCTACATGCAAAGGGCAGAATCGCTGCGACGCCAGGCTGCAAAGGAGTTCACCCGCGCTCTTCATCGCGCCGAAAAGGCGGCCACATGCAGCAAACCTGAATTAGCAGTGGAGTGGTGCCGCTATGCGGCGTTGCTGGCGTGGAAAGTGAATCCCGGTTTTTTCTACAGTCATGAATTAGAGCAGTTGCTTGCGGAAATTGGCCGAAGTTACCTTGGACCGTCCTCAGCTTCACCCGCTGAAGCGGAGCCGCCGCGCTGTTTTTTGCATGTAATGAGCGCAGCGTATGTAAGGGGAGGGCATACCCGGGTGGTCGCCCGCTGGATCGAAACTTGCGCAGTGCACGCGCCTTCGGAAGTGCATTCGATCCTGATTTCAATGCAGAAGGATGTTCCACTTCCCGAATGGCTCGGCCACTCTGCGGCAAAAACTGGCGGAGAGATGATCAAGCTTTCACCAGGCTTGCCCTGGCTGCAGTTGGCGGCAGAGCTCCGTTCCCGGTCAATGGAGTTCGATGCCATCGTTCTGCACATCCATCCCAACGATCCGCTGCCAAACATTGCTTATTACGATCAGCCCAGGCCGGTGTTGTTCTTCCGGCATGCAGATCACGTATTCAACCTGGGTCTCGATGTGGCGCGGGTCGTTGCTGATATCCGCCCTTTGGGCCGCGCCATGTCGGTGCGCTTTTGCGCCAAGACACCGCGGAAAGTCATGCTTCCGCTGCCCCTCGTCGACGGGGGACACATTTCCAGAGGCAAGGCAGAGGCGCGCAAGAAGCTCGGACTTCCAGGCGATGCGATCATTGCCCTGACAATTGGCGAACCCTATAAGTTCCGCCCCATGCATGAGTACAGCTTTTCAGCTCTCGTTAAATCTCTTTGCGAGGGTAACCCTCGAGTCTTCATCCTTGCCATCGGTCTCTCAGAGTCGGACCCATTTCCGGGGTTGGGGCGATCGGTAGGCGGCCGATTCATGCCCGTCGGTGTCGTCGCTGATCGGGACCTGCTCGAACTCTATTACCGTGCCGCAGATGTCTATATGGACGCCTATCCCTCCGGCTCCTTGACCGCAGCCCTGGATGCGGCGCTGCATGGCGTTCCCGTGCAACGCTTTTGCGTCCCTAACCAATGCATGTTGTGGCCTGATGCCGCGACGCTCGACCCGGTCATGCGCGCGGATTCCAACCAGGACGAATATGTTGCACGAGTCCTCGAATGGCTGAAGTGGCCAGAGGAAAAAAGATTGGAACTCGGGGGCCGTTTCAGGAATGCCGTGCTTCAAGATCACTGCGGTGCATCCTGGAAGAGCAAATGGCTCGATCCGGCCATCGTTGCATTGATCTCACCGTGTGACGACCTCCTGAATTCGCGCCCGAACGGCTCACAGAGAGATGAGTCAGATTTCCCCGGACTCGGGAAAACCGCACTGGAAGGCGACTCGTATGCCGACATGTTGATCACGAGAATCCTTATCGACCCTGAAGAATACTTTCCGCGTCCCATCCGGATCTCCGGTATTTTCCATTCCATTAAGCCTTTGCTCTTCGACACCGTCGGCGATGGTAAGGCGCGCGAGCGGCTCTCGATGTTTAGAAATCTGGTTGCGTCATGCGTACCGATGCAGATCAGAATGCAAGTGCGAAAGATACGGGGTGCAATCTTCAGAAATTCCCTGCATCGAAGCGAATCAATCCGCTGAGCGGGAATGTCTTGAGTCCAATGAGCCAACCTTGAATCGTATGCCGTCCACCAGACCCCTCAAGCTGTACCACAAAACTGGCAGCCGCTCCTTGTCGAATAGAAGGATATTCACATGATCTTTCCAAAGCCTGCGGAGCAGCGCCCAGCAGTCATTCCGAGTTAGAGGGAGTCTTTTCATTACATAGATGGTGTTGCGAGAAATGTAATATCGCGCCGTTTTTCCATAATGGTCGTACCAGGAATCGATCCATAAGAACTTATGCCGTCTTTTCGCTCCCTCCCGGTGCAGAAACACAGCCTCCGGGCAGATGTATACGCCGTATCCGGCGCAGATAAGTCGCTTGCAGAAGTCGACATCCACGAAGTAGATAAAGAGATCTTCGTTAAACAAGCCGACGACATCGAATACCCCAAGCCAGATGAGACTGCCGGACGAGATGACTTCTCCCTCATACACGGGCAATCCACCGTTCTCTCTGGGCGGGAAATAAAGATACTGTTGAGTATTCAGATCGAACGGGCTTGCTGACAATATCCCGACGTTTATTATTCCCACTTTCTCGAGGGCGCCAAATCCCCGCACCAACTCGTCGACCATGCCGGAAGTCGCCTCGCTATCGTGGTCCAGCGTCAAGATCCATTGGAATCCGTTGTCCCGCGCCCAGCCGACGGCCTGGTTGAAGGCGTGCGCAATGCCCTCATTTCGCTCGTTCAGGATAAGCGTAACCGAATCCGTGAAGGCAAGTTTATCCAATTCCCGGCGCGTCGTTTCGCCCGAGGCGTTGTCAACGATCAGAACATGGTCGACCTGGCATTGGATGGAATCAATGCAGCGATGAATCGCCACCCCGACGTTGTACGTGACAATGGCCGCGCAGATTTGAGATCGATTGGGAGATTCGACCGGAAACCGGTCCGATTGCCTCTCAATTGGAAAGTTTTTACCCCAGATGCGTTTACGCAGTTTGCGAAGTATGCCCATGGCGCCATCCTTCGGTCGTGTTCTTGGGCCACCGTGCCTGGCCGAGCACTCCGGTCAACGTCGCAATACAGAAAAGCGGCAATGAGATCTCTAGGTTCAGTCCATAAAAATCATACATAATCGCGCTCCACAGAGAGAACAGCAGGACTGGAGTCCCGCTGCACATAGCCAAGAGGAAGAAGCGTTGTACCTCGTTCCCAGACGCCGTAATATGAATGAGATAGAGGCCATGTAGCTACAGGGCCAAGGGACTCAGGGAACTCCTTATGCGACATTCACTGACGGCACAAGGCTACGGCCTCAGGCTGCGTCCAGTTCGACTGGATGACGCACCATTCATCGTTTGGCTGCGGAATCTTGACTTCGTCAAAGGAAGGGTGGGCGACTCAGCCGCGGACGTCCCCGGCCAGGAAAGATGGCTGAATCGTTACTTTGAACGGGAAGGCGATTACTACTTTATCGCCGAAACCCTGAATGAGATCTCGCTGGGTACTTACGGTATTTACGACCTGAACGAGACGAGCGCTGAAATTGGGAGGTTGGTCATTCGGCCCGAGGTGCCAGCAGGTACCCCCGCCACGCTATTACTCATTGATTTGTTTTATGAACAGATGGGCATAACGCATCTGCGCGGGAGGGCTGTGGCGGGCAATCACAGGGCCCGCTCCCTTTTTCGCAGGCTTGGATTCAATGAAGTGAAAGTTGAGCACGCAGCCCAGGTTATCGGTGGCCGGGCAGTTGATATGGTGCTTGTTTCCCAGGTTACTGAGGATTGGCTTCGCGTTCGGGAGATACTCATTACAGAAGCACAGCAAGCCGAGACTTGGATCCGCGAATGGGCGCAGGCCTATCTAAAATGCGGATCCCAGGGACTCGTAGCTGAAATCTGAATGACAGTTCTGGACTGGTTCAACGGCGTGAGCAAATTAAGGAGAAATGTAGCGGTGGGGATTGAGCAATGCCGGATCGTCGAGTTGCCCAAGATCGCAGACCCTCGCGGTAACTTGAGCTTCATTGAGGGTGGGAGACATGTCCCCTTCGAGATCAAACGTGTCTACTATCTCTACGATGTCCCGGGAGGCGAAACTCGAGCCGGACATGCGCTGAAGAAAACCGAGCAGTTCATCATTGCCGCCTCAGGTAGTTTCGACCTGATTCTCGATGACGGGAAGGACCGAAGAACTATCGCATTGAACCGTTCCTGGAAAGGCGTCTACGTTCCGGCGATGATGTGGCGTGAGCTCGTCAACTTTTCTTCCGCCGGGGTCTGTCTGGCCTTGGTATCGACTTACTACGACGCGAGCGAGTACATCCGAGACTATGAGGAGTTTCTCCAGGTGGTCCATACAGGATCGAAATGAAAGAGCCTTCCAACCGTCAAAGCGGCGGGGCGCGCATCTGCGTCTGGCTTCAACGGGCATTTCACCCGGCCCCTGCGTAAATTCGTTCGGGGTGCCCGCTCGCCAGCCAAGACTCGTCACCTTAGAGTCGTTTATGGAACAGGCTGAAGAGAGCGTGCAATCCGCAGGCTCATTCCACGCGCTGAGGTTCAACCAGACGTCGTGTCAACAGAGACCGATTTCTAGAGTGAATAGGAGCAGGAGAAACGCGCGAGGTCTCGCGAAGAACATGGCAGCTTTTTGACAGAGGTCCCGCTATTCGGGCGCCACGGCGCCGGACCCTGCGGCCAATGCGTGAGTGGCGCCTGCTGCAGCGCTGATAGTCACCAGGCGCTCTGCCTCCCGGCTGCGATAGTCGTCGTAGGCTTGTTGCCATACGGGTGAAGTCAGCTGCTTAGTCAGCGGCTTCTTGTATTCCTGCTGCTTCAGAAAATACCCGCACTTGCTACAGAAACGCTCCGCCAGATCAAGCATGTCGTCACTCTCGGAGGGAAGTGATTGCCTGCCGATATTCCACTCGAAAATGCGGTCCATCCCAGCGGCCACCGGGCAGTGATAGTAACCAGTCGGCCCTAGACCGGTTCCGCAGCGGTACGTATACTCGCAGGCATTCGTGTAGTCCACGTTGCCGTAGCCTGCGACTTCCCCTGGAGTGAGGTTGAAGGTCGAGTGGCGGAGTTCGCTTTGCCGTTTTCCGCCCTTACTGCTGTTCTCTACCTCAATATCGCCGGGAACATGGGCTGCGATCTGTTGAACCTTTTCGCCTGCTCCGTTGGTCAGAACTTTGATCCTCGTATGCGGCGAGTGGCGATTGCGATATTCTCGCAAAATACCGATGATCTCCAAAAAATCTGGATGTACAGTCGGCTCACCACCCGCAATCTCCATCAAATCCCAGTGGTAGTCCGCGGCCGTCCATTCGTCGACAACACGCTGGATCTGCTCGACCGACATTTGTGTGTCGGCCGGAGCTTGGGCAGACGATTCGTCGCAGTTTTGGCAACGCAGATTGCACGCGTAGGTTAACGCGATCCCAAGGACGCGCCGGTTGCGGCGAAACTGGGGGCCCAGGACACGGGTCACTCCGGACTGAACACGCCAAAAGTCGTACTTGCCGCGCAGTTTGAGGCAGGGTTCCAACGCTCGGGAAAACAGCTTCCGCACACCCGACGGCAAGTATGGTTTTCCATACTTCCTGTATGCATTAAGAAGCCCGTCAAGAGTTCTCATGGGGGGAAGCCTCACGAACGGACAAGACGATCATAACAAACCTCGATTTGCGCCTCGACAAAATCAAATCCGCGCAGCTCGTGAGCGCTTCTTCACCGTTAAGACAATCGAGGCAAGCCGGCATCAATCTGAACTCGTGCCTCGCCAGAATTCCGATCCGCCGTCAGACCAAGTATATAAACCTGATATTAAATCCCCGTAATCCAGGCCGAAAACGCAGCCTGGGCTCAATCTTGAGTTTCATGACCGCTCACTACTTCTCTCGCGCTTTTCTCGATCGAAAGAAAAGCATTCCGCCGCGGAGAGCAGCCCGCAGATAGACTCGCCAGCCGCTGTTAATGATCTTGCCCGGCGTTTGTGGGTCACGCGGCCAGCTTAGCGGCTTTCTCCTGACACGCCTCCACAGGAAGCGCAAAAGGTCCAGGCGATGCCCCGGAAATTCAAAGAACAAAAGCCACCAGTAGGCCACCGAGCTCGTCGCTTGATGCTCTATATCTCCATCCGTCACGGGGTGGACCACGATCGCTGCTGGAACGTGAACCGCTTTGAAGCCCCGCGATAACAGAGACGCAAAGGCATGGCTTTCTTCGGCAATTCCAATATCTGCGCCCCTGCCCAACCGTACACTAAAAACCGCCCTGCCAGAGCACGCAGACCTGCGCAGCGCCATGTTGTTGCCAACTCCGAGACCGCCAAAGGTTGCGGTCTCAAACCACAGCCGGTCTTTATTTGTAAGGGTCCGAGACGGCAGACAGCTAACTTCACTAGCTGAATAGCCAGGCAGAATCGTCTCGCCTGTCACAGCGGCCACTCGGGGATCCGCAAAAGGGGCAAGGATAAACTCCAGCCAGTGCTCGTCGGGTGTGGCGTCATCGTCCAGGTACGCAACAATCTCTGTATCGCACTCATCCATTCCCCGGTTTCGTGCGCGGCTTAATCCCGGCGTCGGCTCGATCAAGTAGCGCACCGCAAATTTGCGCGCAATGGACTCCGTTTCCTTACTGCCTTCGGAATTGTCGACTATCAGGACATCATCGGGCGGAGGTTGTAAGGCAGCGACTGCTTCGAGGCATTTCTCAAGAAGAGCTGGACGGTTGCGTGTGCAGATGACAATCGTGACATTTGGGCCAACTTTCTTGAGCAGAGAAGACACAGGCACCTGCACAGTATCACTCGCCACGGGGTTCAAGAGGACCTCAGATTTCAACAGTCACTCGCTCATTGGAATGGTCCGACAGGGCACAGGCTGCAGCCGACACTGGCAAAAAGGGCGCGCTTTCTCCTGTTAACGGCAAGCTCATAATATCAGAGTCGTTCGTCAACAATCATTGGAATGTTGCACTTCCGAACACTGAATCTGTGGATAGCGAGTCATAAATAGCCGTCAGTGAATCATGCCGCCTGAGAGCGAAAAAAAGCGCGTGCAATTCGAGAGAATGCCGCCACTCGCTCGAAGAAACTCGAGCTCTGTTCAATTGCCCCCGCGATGCGTCTTCCAGAATTGCGCTTCCTCCATGCGAGGCAGACGAAACATCCAGCCAAGGAAACACGCACGCACGATTGATCGAGTTGAAAGACGAATGAAGCGCGCGGACGTTCACGCTGTGGCACTCATCCTCGGGCACAAAGACTTGGGAACGGCGGTCCAGTATGGGCATCTCAGCCCGCGGCTTTCCTTTCCGATGCGGTGACTTTGATGGATGGGGCTTGCGCGGAGTCACCGGCGATGGAGGAAGAGAAGTCGGCAGAACGTTAAGAAACGGAGTCACCAGAAAGGATCGGATATGCGCCAAGTTCGAATTCCATCGTAGCGCTACCAGAGGAAGAATCGGAAGAAGTGAAGTTCGCTCTAGTTGGCTAATTGCTTGATTCTTATTTGGCGTCCCCGACGGGATTTGAACCCGTGTTATCGCCGTGAAAGGGGGTCTAGGGCCAAATTGCAAGGTTTGCTTGGGTGGAGCAGGATTCGCCAATCGCCAATGATGGTGCAAGGATTCGGCCATTTTGTAGTTAGCTGGGTTTGACCCGTTTTGCTGGACTTTGGCTGCCAGGTTGTCACGATAGTGTCACGGTGTTTCTTGTCCCCGGATCGAAGCCCTTCCCGAAATCTGCTCACCATTCCGGCTTGAGCGGGGGA
>CAZKJB010000005.1:0-39550 GCA_964552975.1 uncultured Occallatibacter sp.
GGCGGACAGGCCAACGTGCCGGGCGTTGCAGGAACCTGGAAGGACCTTACCGACTCAGTGAATTCCATGGCAGGCAACCTGACAGCGCAGGTGAGAAACATCGCAGAAGTGACAACGGCCGTGGCCCGCGGCGACTTGTCGCGCAAGATCACGGTCGACGTGAAGGGCGAAATCCTTGAGCTGAGAAACACCATTAACACGATGGTGGATCAGTTAAATGCCTTTGCCGGCGAAGTGACCCGCGTGGCTCGCGAGGTTGGCACCGACGGAAAGCTCGGCGGCCAGGCAGAGGTGCCGGGCGTGGCCGGAACCTGGAAGGATCTGACCGACTCAGTTAACTTCATGGCCGGTAACCTGACGGCTCAGGTGCGCAATATCGCCGAAGTTGCAACGGCCATTGCCAACGGCGACTTGTCGCGCAAAATCACTGTGGACGTGCGTGGCGAGATTTTGCAGTTGAAGGAAACCTTGAACACGATGGTTGAGCAACTTCGTTCGTTCGCTGCGGAAGTGACGCGTGTAGCGCGCGAAGTCGGCTCGGAAGGACGGTTAGGCGGCCAAGCCAATGTGCAGGGCGTCGCGGGAACATGGAAGGATCTCACCGATTCAGTGAATTCCATGGCCGGAAACCTCACGGCGCAAGTGAGAAACATCGCCGAAGTGACTACGGCCGTGGCTCGCGGTGACTTATCGCGCAAAATTACGGTGGACGTGAAGGGCGAAATTCTCGAGCTCAAAGACACCATCAATACGATGGTGGACCAACTGAATGCTTTTGCTGCCGAAGTGACGCGCGTGGCCCGCGAGGTAGGAACGGAAGGAAAGCTCGGCGGCCAGGCGGTGGTGCCGGGTGTAGCCGGAACCTGGAAAGACTTGACCGACAACGTCAACGTGATGGCCGCCAACCTGACGGAACAGGTGCGCGGCATTGTGAAAGTGGTGACGGCCGTTGCCAACGGCGTGCTGACGCAAAAGCTAACGGTTAACGCCAAGGGCGAGGTCGCGGCCCTGGCCGAGACCATCAACAACATGACGGACACGCTGGCTACGTTCGCAGACCAGGTAACAACGGTGGCGCGCGAAGTGGGAGTTGAAGGGCGCCTCGGCGGTCAGGCTAATGTGCCGGGCGCTGCGGGCACCTGGAAGGATCTAACCGGAAACGTGAATTTGCTTGCGGACAACCTGACGAACCAGGTGCGTGCTATCGCGGAAGTGGCGACGGCCGTCACCAAGGGTGACCTGACCCGCTCCATTCAGGTGGAAGCGCGCGGCGAAGTGGCCGAGTTGAAAGACAACATCAACACGATGATCGACAACCTGCGCCTCACGACGGACAGGAACACTGAGCAAGACTGGCTCAAGACAAATCTTGCGCGGTTCACCGGCATGTTGCAGGGTCAGCGCGATCTGGCAACGGTGGGCCGGATGTTGCTGTCGGAGCTTGCTCCACTGATCAATGCGCAGCAAGGCGTCATTTACCAGATGGAAAGCGAGTCGGCGTCGGCATCGGGAGAAACGCTGGTGTTGCTGTCGACGTTCGCCGATACACCGGAGGGATACGTCCGGGAGGTGCGAATCGGAGAAGGCCTAGTGGGGCAATGCGCGTCAGAAAAGCGCCGCGTGCTGATCACCGAGCTGCCGCGCGGGACCGCGCCCATTCGCTCTGGGCTGTTCAAAGCCAAGCCCAAGAATGTCATTGTCTTGCCGGTACTGTTTGAGGACCGCGTGAAGGCGGTCATTGAGTTGGCAAGCCTGGGCTCGTTTACGGCGTCGCATCTGGCTTTTCTTGAGCAACTGACCGCCAGCATCGGCATCGTTCTCAACTCAATTGAAGCCACCATGCAAACTGAGGGCCTGCTGAAGCAGTCGCAGCAGCTCGCAGCCGAGTTGCAGGCGCAACAGAAAGAGTTGCAACAGACCAATGAGCAGCTTGCGCAGAAGGCTCAGGAGCTCGCCGAACAGAACTACGAAGTGGAACTCAAGAACCAGGAGATCGAACAGGCGCGGCGCGCATTGGAAGAAAAGGCCCGAGAGCTGGCGTTGACCTCCAAATACAAGTCGGAGTTCCTTGCCAACATGTCGCACGAGCTACGGACGCCGTTGAACAGCATTCTGGTGCTGGGCCAGCAGCTTGCCGAAAATCCCGATGGCAGTCTCACGGCCAAGCAGGTGGAGTTTGCGCGCACTATTCACGGCGCAGGCACCGACCTGCTGAACCTGATCAGCGATATTCTCGATCTCTCCAAGATCGAGTCTGGTACTGTGTCGGTTGAGGCGGAAGAAATTCCGTATGGGTCGTTGCTTGAAGCCGTATCGCGACCGTTCCGTCATGAGGCGGAGAACCGGAAGCTAGCGTTCGAGGTCACGACCGACCCACGGCTGGGACGCACTCTCGTCACTGACTCCAAGCGTCTGCAACAGGTGCTCAAGAATCTGCTGTCCAACGCTTTCAAGTTCACGGAGCAAGGCAGCGTGCGGCTCAGCGTCTCCAGTGCTTCCAGCGGTTGGAGTCTGGATCACCCCACTCTGAGCGGCGCCGGATCAGTGGTCGCATTCGAGGTCCGCGATACCGGAATCGGAATTCCGCCCGAGAAGCAGCGGATTATCTTTGAGGCGTTCCAGCAAGCGGATGCGGGCACCAGCCGCAAGTTCGGCGGAACGGGACTTGGTCTTGCCATCAGCCGCGAACTGGCGAGTCTGCTGGGCGGCGAGATTCAACTCAAGAGCGCGCCCGGACAAGGCAGCTCATTCATTTTGTATCTGCCGCAAACCTACGTTGGTCCGGCGGCGCCAAACGTAGCCAAGACGGAGAAAAGCGGCGTGCTGCCGACGGTCCCGGCGTTCCTGGCCAACGTGAGCGCCTCGGAGCAAGACTCCCGCGTTCGCGATGACCGTGGGAATCTGGCGGAAGGCGATGCCGTATTGTTAATCGTCGAAGACGATCCGCACTATGCACGCGTTCTGTGCGACCTCTCGCGCGACAAGGGATTCAAAGTCCTGGTTGCGATGAACGGGACCGAGGCGTTGACGCTGGCGCGCGAGTACATTCCTACTGCAATCTCGCTCGACGTGTTTCTACCCGACATGCTTGGCTGGACCGTGCTGAACCACTTGAAGCAGGACTCCCGCACACGCCATATTCCCGTGCAGATGCTCACGCTAGATGAAGATCGGCATCATGGCCTTTCACGCGGCGCATTTGCATTCGTGACTAAGTCGTCATCAACCGAGGACCTGGACGCGGCTCTGAGCCGCATCAAGGAATATTCTCAGCCGCGCCGCAAGCGCCTCCTCGTAGTGGAAGACAATCCGGCGGAGCAACTCAGCATCCGCGAATTGCTCGATCACGACGACATCGACATCGACGTGGCCGATTCCGGCGCCTCCGCTCTCGTTTCGCTTGAAGACGGAGGATATGACTGTGTCGTGCTCGATCTCCGGCTGCCTGATATGTCAGGATTTGAGGTTCTGGAGCAGCTCCGCGATACGCCAAAACTGAAAGATCTTCCGGTGGTCGTCTTTACCGGCCGCGAACTCACGCCGGACGAGGATGCGCAACTGCATACGCTGGCGCGTAGTGTTGTGGTCAAGGACGTTGAATCGCCCGAGCGCTTGCTGGACGAAACCGCACTCTTCCTGCACCGCGTGGTCGCGGATCTACCGCCGCAGAAACAGCAGATGCTTGACCGTCTGCATCGGTCTGACGATGCTTTGACCGACCGCAAAGTGCTCGTGGTCGATGACGACGTGCGGAACATCTTCGCACTGAGCAGCGTACTCGAACGCCGGGGAATGACGGTGCTTTCGGCGGGCACAGGACGCGAGGCCATCGCGACCATCGAATCGACTCCCGACCTGGCAATTGTTTTGATGGACATCATGATGCCGGAGATGGACGGTTACGAGACAATGCAAGTGATTCGGCAGAATCCTCGTTTGCGCCGTCTGCCTATCGTCGCGCTCACCGCCAAGGCGATGAAGGGCGATCGCGAGAGATGTCTTGAGGCCGGAGCCTCGGAGTACCTAGCCAAGCCCGTGAATACTGAACAACTGTTGTCTGCGCTGCGCATGTGGCTGCACCGCTAGCCGGTCGTTGCAAAGGGCTGAGAGGAGGGAGTGATGACGGCGGATAAGAAAGTCAACATCCTGATGGTCGACGACCAACCGGGAAAGCTCCTCAGTTACGAGGTGATTCTTGCCGAATTGGGCGAAAACCTGATCAAGGCGACTTCGGCAAGCGAGGCGCTGAGCATCCTCCTCAAGAACGATATTGCCGTGGTTCTGATGGACGTAAGCATGCCGGATGTGGATGGGTTTGCGCTCGCAGATGAAATACGGCAGCATCCGAGGTTTCAGAAGACGGCGATCATCTTCATTTCGGGCGTTCACCTTACTGACTCGGACAAGATTCAGGGTTATCGCAGCGGAGCGGTGGACTATATTTCGGTGCCTGTGGTTCCTGAAGTTCTGCGCGCGAAAATCAGCATCTTTGCTGAATTGCATAGAAAAACGCGAATGCTTGAGAGGCTGAATAGCGATCTTGAGCACCGCGTAGAAGAACGCACTTTAGAACTTAGCCAGAGAGAAGCGCAATTTCGCAACCGGGCCGAACTGCTTGATCTTGCGACTGACGCCATCATAACGCGCGATTGGGATGGTACGATTCGGTTCTGGAACGCCGGCGCGGAGAGTCTCTTTGGCTGGCGCCGGGAAGAAGTTCTTGGCCAGGATCTTCACTGGGTGCTCCAAACGGTGTT
The DNA here is from genome assembly GCA_964552975.1 of uncultured Occallatibacter sp. Taxonomy (GTDB): domain Bacteria; phylum Acidobacteriota; class Terriglobia; order Terriglobales; family Acidobacteriaceae; genus Telmatobacter. The sequence continues at coordinate 4,758 of CAZKJB010000005.1, forward strand.
TCCGGTCCCGTTCAGCGAAGTCGAAGCAACTCTGCGAGACCGGAAAACCTGGCAAGGAAACCTCATCCAGCGCGCGCAGGATGGACGCGAAATTATTGTTGCTTGCCGGAAGACACTGAGCCTGGAGGGCAACACCATTTTGGAAGTCAGCCGGGATATCACCCATCAATTGCAAGCGGAAGAAGCGTTGCGCGAATCAGAGAAGCTAGCGGCCATGGGCCGCGTGGCCGGCATTATCGCGCACGAGATCAACAATCCCCTGGCGGCAATCACCAACATTTTTTATCTGCTTCGGAACCATCCCTCTTTGAACGAGGAGGCGAGGGGCTATGCGGAGCTGGCGGAACAGGAACTGCAGCGGGTATCTCATATTACACGCCAAACCCTCAGCTTCTACCGGGAATCGAAGCAGCCGGTCTCGATTCCGGTAAGCGAATTGTTGGAAGATGTGTTGGGGGTTCAAGAGCGGGCATTGCAGTCCAAGCATATTGCGATCGAGAAGAAATACTCTTCTTCGGGAGTTGTGCACGGTTTTCCAGCTGAACTTCGCCAGATATTCTTAAACCTGGTCGCCAATGCGATGCAAGCGATGCCAAATGGCGGCATTCTACGATTGCACGTTCAAGAAGCTACAGACTGGTTGGCTCGGCGTCGTTGTATTGCAGTTTCCATCGTCGACACGGGTTTGGGTATCCGGCCTGAAGATAGTAAGCAGCTATTCCAGCCTTTCTTCAGCACCAAGTCGACTAAGGGCACGGGACTGGGACTCTGGATCAGCAAGGGCATCGCGCAAAAGTACAACGGACGCATTTCCTGCAGAAGCTATCGTTATCATGGGAAATGCATGACATGCTTTCGGGTATTTCTTCCCGCCCTCGAATCGTTGAATCTGAATACGAGCACCAACCGGGAAGAGATGAAATTGGAGCAAGAGGCGCCTCCGCAATCTGACGGCAAAACCTGGCGATTTGCAGACGCGCCCAATGCCGGTGGGCCCGCCATAGAGTCAGCTTTCCAAGGCGCAAATCACGATAAATTGAGATCCACGGCGTCCGCGAGACAAGCTGTATGAAGCGAACACGAAACGGTTCGCAACCACCAAAATCTGGCTGTGTCTGGCCGAATCTCGATCCGACCGAAAAATCGCAGGATCATAGCGGTTAAGAGACGGCTGGTCCTCACGGTTCGTATTAGGCCGGAAACGACTGAAAATGGTTGCCGATTGCATTGCGAAGAGGCACAACAGAACGTGAACTCGACCCTTCAGTGCCGCAAGCATCAATCTTTGTCTTCGGTTGATTCCCCAGCGTCCATCAATGGCCGGAAGCGATGCACCGGGGGCGGCATTGGCACGTCCGCTCCTTTCACGCTCTTCCAGATAATCTCGTTGAGCGCGTGCATGGGAGCCCGATCCACATCGGAAAGATCCATCTTCATGCTTTCTTCCGCGCCGTAGGACGTCTTGGTGTTCTTTGCATTTACGTCGATTTCCGGGGCGATCACGGTAAACGGCGTGACCTCCGGCGCGGTTCCGAAGGATGCATACAACGGCAACGCCGCAGCGTCGTATTGACTCATGGGCGGCATCCCCAGCAAGAGTTCCATTGAGCGTACGAACGAACTTGTCGAGTAGAGAGTGCTGTCAACAATGCCTCGCTTGACATACGGGCTGATAACCAGCCCCACCGTGCGCCGCGCATCCACATGATCCGGCCCATCCTGCGCGTCATCCTCAATGATGAAGATTGCCGTATTGGGCCAGTACCTGCTGTGGCTCACCGCATCCACCAGTTGCCCAATGGCGTAGTCGTTGTTCGCCACCATCGCCTGCGGAGTGAACGCTCCAGGCTGAGTACCCTTCGTGTGGTCCTCTGGCATGCTCATCACCACAAAGTTAGGAAGTCGCTTGTTCGGGTCGTCACTGTCGTAGTTATTCTCATACTCCTTGAATTCGCGCAGAAAGACCACGATACGATCCGTGTCTCTTTGCTGCAATCCCAGCCCGTAGTCCTTTGCGACGTGCCCCACAAGTCCGGTGGCGCCCGGTGACGCGTCCATGGTTGTGCCTGTGCTGGCCCGGGACGCATACTCACCATAAGATCGATAGGTAAGCCCCTTGCGTTGCGCTGCGTCCCAAAGATATCCGGCCGATGGAATGTACGCGCGCGTTGGCAGGGCATCGCTTCTGCCCGCATAGGTAGGCGGCCACCAGCGTTCGTTGAAGTCAGTCGCATAGGCCGCGTCTGACCATGAGTGGCCGTCGACGCTCACTTCGCCATCGCAGTACAGGTTGTCAAGAATTACGTACTGCCGCGCGAGCGCGTGCTGATTCGGCGTAACCTTCTCGCCAAAGATGGTGAGCGCCGGGTCGCCGTTCGCGTCCTTGATATCACCGAATACCTGATCATACGTGCGATTTTCTTTGATGATATAGATGATGTGCTTAATGTCGGTCGGCGCACCCACTGCCTGTGGAATGATTGTCGGCCCCAGCGGCGGCCTGGCCTCCGCTAACATCGAATCCATATATGGCGTGTTATCGACCACCATCTTAGTCCAGCCCAGCAGATCTTTTCGCAGCGACGCGACATTGAGCACTTCCACGCTGCTCTTCTGCACCGTTTTCACGGTTTCGTCTCCGTACCAGTTCGAGGCGAGCGGGCTACCCGGACCTTTGCGGTCAGGGTGCCCCGATTCGCCCTTGCCGTTGCCAATGTAGAGTTCATTTCCCTGTCGCGTGAGCGCCAGCGCAGATGGGTACCATCCCGTGGGAATGAAACCAACCACCGCGCTGTGAGCCGGATTAGAGATATCGATCACGGCAATCGAGTTATTGTCCGCATTGGCCACATAGAGCAATTTGCGCGTGTTGTCGATCTCCGCGGCATCCGGCGTCGAACCTTCCGGGGCCAGCGGCGTCAAGGTCGTCGAAAGCCGTTCGATCACGCGCAATTTACGCGTGTCGATCACGTGAATGGTGTTGTCGTTCGAGCAGACAACAAAGAGCCGCCCGTCCGCCGACAGCTTCATGTCGTTTGGATTTATTCCCACCCGCAAGGTGCGGATCACATTGTTGGTCGCAGTATCGATGACGCTCACCGATTCACTTGCCCAGTTAGAGACAAAGAGCCTTGTCCCATCCGGCGTCAGAACCAACTGGTATGGATTGATGTCCACGGGAATGCGGGTGAGAATTTGTCGTGTCCTCGCGTCAAATACCACCACATTGCTCGGCCCAGTTCCGGTGCCACGGTTGGCGGCATAGAGCCAGTTCTTGCCGGGCAGGTAAGCGACACCGGACCACCAGACACTCTTCGGATCGACCGTTTCCAGCAATTGATTGGTCGGCTTATCGCTCAAACGGCCATCGCTGTAACTGAACTCATAGATCGGTGCCGCGCTGCCCGCTATATTCTTCGCGCCGGTAGCATTCCCGCCCGATACATAGAGTGTCTTGCCGTCCGGTGACCAAGTCATACCCAGCCAGGTGGTCTTCAGTTCAATATGCTGTGTTAGTTTCTGCGTCTTCACATCAAGAACATCAATTCCATGCGGCTGGTAACCTGAGTGGCTCGCCACTACGATCCTTCCATCCTTCGAGGCCACCATGTTCAGCACCAGATCGTTTAGCACTGCAATCGGCCTTCCCGCTGGAGTAATCCTCCACCCATTTGGCAGATCGAATCCGCCCTCGATGTTTTGCGGCAGCTGTTTCGTGGGCTGTCCGATGGTTCGTAACGAATCGCTATGAGCGGCCGGCGTTGAAGAAGACGTGGCAGGGGCGGGTACTCGCGGCTTGATGTTTTCAGCGGACTGGGAGTGAATGGAAATGACCACGGCGAAAGCAAGTGCAATTTGACCGGCAACGTGATAGAGCTTGGCGGTAGAAGATATTTTCTTTCTTTCAAGAAGATTCGGTTTAGAAAGGTTGAATGAACTCAAGCGCCTTAGACCTCCATCTCAAGTCGATCTGCACTGATTCTAATTCGTGATTGTTAATTTTCATCGGAGGCCAAGACCGGACGAACGGAACTTAGACTGTCAACTCTTCTAAGATGTGCATTGCCAAAACTCCATCGGGTCGAGAAATCGCAAAGTCTCAATAGACAAAGAACGAGTTAGTCCCGTGGGGAGTGCCAGGCCTGAAAGCCATGAAAACGGAGGTCGAGCGCATTTTGGCGAGGCACACGCTCATTGCTGAGCAATGGCTTGTGGAAACACCACGCGGAAGACGGTTCCTTGCCGCTCCGTGCTGTCAACGGATAGATCTGCATGGTGAATTTCTGCAATCCGTTTGGCGATGGCTAATCCCAATCCACTACCCTCCACCTGACTGCGCGAAGGATCGGCACGGTAGAACCGCTCAAAGATGTGGGAAAGGTCCGCAGCGGCAATTCCCATACCGCTATCGCTCACTTGAAGTGCGGCTGCTCCATCCGCTGCGTTCAAACTCACATCGATCCGACCAGGCGATTCAGTATATTTCAGCGCATTATCGAGCAAGATCCAGAGCAGCCTGCGCAAACTTGGAAAATCTCCGAGCACTTTGGCCGAGCGCGTTGCACCGATCGACACAGAGAGAACCAGATGCCGCTTGTCGGCCAATGGCCTCGCGATTTCACAGGCCTCCTCGACCACTGCCGCCAGATTTACCGGTTCCAGTACAGTTTGGTATGACCCTGCATCGGCACGAGCCAGGGTTAGCATATCTTCCAACAAGACAGAGGCTTTGGCCGCTTCCTCGACGATGTCTGCGAATGCCTGGCGGCTCTCCGCATCCGATTGGGGATTCCTCATGGCAATTTCCGCCACTGTCCGGGTAAATGAAAGCGGACCGCGCAATTCGTGCGTTGCGTCCGCAGTGAATTGCTCGATACGCTTCACGGCTGACTCGAGCCGGCCGAGCATGGCATTGCGGGTTTCGGCGAGCCTCTGCAACCCATCCCCGGTCTTCAATACAGGAAGCCGCACGGAGAGATTGCGGATGCTAATGGACCGGACAGCGGCAGTAATCCTGTCCACCGGCTTGAGGGCTGTGCGGCTGAGCCAGTATCCGCCTGCCGATGAGACGAGCAACAAGATCGGCGCCGACGCGAGCAAGCCTTCGAGAAAGCGGCCAAGGATCAGCAAGTTTCCGGATTCTGGAGCTGTCCCTCGCCAAAATGCGATCGGCGTTCACTTTCATAGCATTCTTTCCTTGTGCGAGTCGTTGTGGCCAGTTCGTTCTTAACGGCTTAGACCAGTCTCGCTATATTGACCAGCCGAGGGCAAGCCGACCGCCAGAAACTATGGCGGCCGGCTAGTGTCAATCCGCGGGCGTCAGAAGACGAATCTTATTCCCCCCTCGAGATTTCTGTTGTCGCCTGCATCCGTTATTAAGTTATTTGCCGTACTTGAGATAATTCCCGCACTGGGCGAGCCGATTACGGCGTTTGGCAGACCGAAAAAGGGATGATTGAGAAGGTTATACGCTTCAAAGCGAAGCTGCAAGGCCATGTTTTCATGGATCGGCGTCTGCTTCACCAGCGACGTATCGACAGAAAAGGAACCAGGACCGAACAAGGGATACGCTGACACATTGCCATAGGTGTTTGACGGCGGTGCGACAAAGTCACTGACGTTGAACCATTGCTTAATACTGCGATTGGCGAGCTTGCCGGACCCAATCTGGTTAGGCCAACTCGGTGCTCCATTGTTGACACCGGTGTTGAGCGTGACGTGGAAAGGGATTCCTGTTGTCCCGGCCGCGATGCCAGTCAATTGCCATCCCCCAACGACTGTTCTGAGCAGTCCATTCGCCCTTAAATTGCTCCCCGGCAGATCCCAAATAAAGCTACCCACCCCCCGATGCTTCACATCGTAGCTGGTGAGGCTGTAAGTGGCGGCACAGGAGAATGTAATGCTTTGAGGGGTTCCGCAATCCAGCGCCTTGCCAAAGGTATAACTAAACAGGAATCCGATGCCATGGGAAGCCCGCTGGTTGACCTTGACCATCAGGCCATTCCAATTTGATCGAGTGCGCTGTTCATAGTCAGTTATCGTAGTTAAATTCGACAGAGGCTGGATCAAACGACGCGAAGCATTCGACCCTGTGCCCGGTTCAACCTCGTTGATGTTCAGGCCACTCACCAGTTGGCGGCCTTGGCTGCCTCCGTAACCGACCTCCACCATCATCGAAGGCGTCACTTGCCGTTGGATATTGAGAGTGTAGCTATCCGTCGAGGGCGTTTTGTTCGATAACTCCCAGCCGATTACGGTCGGCGCAAGAGCATTCAAAGCCGCCGTGCCAATGGGCTGGACCGCCACTGGCGGGGTGAAAGGCTGGCTGATAGTCGGCAAGGTCGCGTACTGGGCGCCTGTAGGATTTGTCGCCTGCGTATAGCTTTGCGAGAAGATGAATGGGACATTGAGACCCAATTGGCCGTTGGCGGAATAGGCCGCCATTGCGGGGAAATAGGCGAGTCCGAATCCGGCGTTTAGCACCGTCTTGCCGTCACCCGTTAAATCCAATTCGAACCCGACACGCGGGCCCACGTTGTCCAACCGTGTTTGGATATTTGTGTGAACGTTCACTCCATTTTGTCCGGCATAAAGCATCTGAAGCCCAACCGTGTCAAAATTTGCCATTTGGTTATTCTGCGACCTCGGCGGCGCAAAAACATCCCATCGCGCTCCCACGTTGACGGTAAGCCGGCGGGAGACCTTGATGTCGTCCTGGATAAATGTGCCGTATTCTCCGAGACGAAAGTAAGACCGATAAGGTGTGATACCCCGAGAGGCCGATGTCGGGGCGCCAAGCAACATAGTGGCTAAGCCGTCGCCCCCAGCATTTGTAGTCGGATTGTTCGTGAAGTTCGTGGCAAAAGAGATCGAACCGCGATTTGACTGGACAAACGGCGACGCCTCCCTCAACACCCATCGAGACCCTATTGATATGTTTTGATTTCTATGAGTCCAAAAGAGGGTGTCCTGCCATTGCAGAACTGTCTCTATGTTGTTTAACGGGAAATAGCTCGCACCATCGTTGATCCCGGTATAGTTCGTCACGGTCAAAATGGGAAGTCCCGAAGTAGCTTGGTTTATGTTGACCCCCTGAATACCCAGAGCGGTGGCTGGGTTGAGGCCGTAATCAGACTGGAGCGTATGCGGGTTCAAGCGCGCATATCCAGTGAGGAATTCGTTGACCAGCGAGGAACTAATTACCTGGGAGTCATCGATAGCCAAGCCCTGGGTAACCAGCGTTGTCACCTGGCCGCCAGACACAAAGGGGCCAAGATCAAACTTGGATTGGACGGCGGCCGGTGTTGCCATGGCAGTGGCCACTCCGGCCCCGCCGATCGGCGTATTCAGATAGAGAGTTTCATAGGTCCAGCGGCCGAATACCTTATTCTTGGCCGTAATTTGTTCGTCGATCCGAGCTGATCCTGAATTGTCACTCAGAATGTTGGCCACTTCCGACGTAAAGTTGTTGGTGAACCCCGGCCCGTTTGGCAGTGGGTAAATGCTGGCTATATTTAGGCCGACCTGGTTGATGCGCCCGGGCGGAATGATGTTGTTGGGAAAAGCGCTTCTCAGATACTGGGGGTTTGAAGCGGAGACTGGCTGGCTTGCATTGTAAGTTGGATTCAGCTGCGTGGTCGCCGGATCGTAAATGATGATGGGAGTGCCGCTGGCGGTCTGGTAGCCCTGAAAATTTCCGATCCTGGTTTGAGCGGTAGGCACGGTGTCTACGGTGGCGTCAGCGAGCAGTTGACGCTCAAAGCCGGTTTCAATGAAGAAAAATGTGCGATCATGGCCATTGTATAGCTTCGGAATAACGACAGGACCGCCGAGGGCGGCGCCAAACTGATTGCGACGGAACGGCTGAGAAACACCCGGCTGCGTGAAATATAGCTTGGCGTCCACGGCGCTGTTTCTGACAAACTCAAACAGGTTGCCGTGAAACTGATTGGCTCCCGAGTTGGTTGATACCAACACGACGCCTGCTCCCCGGCCGTACTGTGCGGAGAAATAACCCGTCAAGACCTTGAATTCCTTGACGGCCTCCAAATCTGGTTCCAAGATGCCGGCGCCGAAGGTATATTCCTGATTGTCGATTCCATCTACGAGCATGCTGTTCGCGCCATCGGACATGCCAAACGCGTTGAAGTCAGAATCTCCTCGCGGAACATTCGAGCTTTGTCCCGACAATGCCGAGGTGGGCGTGCCAGGCGTCACCGCCGGTACGAGGAGCGCCAGCTGGAAGTAGTCCCTGCCGTTCAGGGGCAGCACCTGCGGCTGTCCGCTTGCAATCACCTGCCCAACGTCCGCACTATCGGTGTCCACCAATGGCGTCTGCGTCGTGACATTTACAGTTTGAGTCACAGAGCCAATCTGCAATGTAGCATCAACGCGGTCGATACTGGCTGTCTGCACGACCACGCCCGACTGGATCGATTTCTCAAAGCCGTCCTTTTGCACCCCTACGCTGTACGTACCCGGAATCAGTAAGGGGGCTTGATAGGCACCCGTCGCATCCGAGGTGAATCTCGCGACTGTTCCCTTGTTCATATCGGTTATCGTGACCGTGGCGCCGGGGATCGCGGCCCCTGTGTTGTCCCGGACCGTCCCCACAATGGTGCCAGTTGTCTGCGCGTGGGCAGCAATGCAGCCAAAGACCAAAAGGATAGACAGCGGACGCGCGATCGTTAATAGAAGCCACTTTGGGCTCTCTTGAATGCTGAAGAATACTCGCATGGATTGACCTCCAGTTAACTGCCTGAGTTTTGACGCTTTGTTGGGGAATCCCGAACTGACGGGCAGAACTCTAGCACGGTCCACACAGAACATGCAACATGTATGCAGATGAATAACAGATTCTTCTTGACAGTCAAAAAGCTGAGTTCTTAGAGTTCTGTCCATGGCTTGAAAAGAAGCCCCGTGGTGTTGTGTCTGCGCTTGTAACTCCATTCAAACCGGACGAATCGATTGACTACGAAGCGTGGCCGAACGTCATTAAATATCTGATTGGTTGCGGGATAGACGGCCAATTTGCTGTTGGCACCGGCGGCGAATTCTACGCCATGACTGAGCCGGAGCGACGGGAGGCGTTGCGGTTTGTCATGGGCGCGGTGGGAGGCAAAGTTCCGGTCAACTATTACGAAACTGCGAGAAAACAACTTCCTACCAATCCAGAATCTCAATTGAGACGAACTGCCGATGCAATCTTGCCATCGCGAATTACACCGAGTTGAGCGTGTACTTTTCTCTGACTAGAAAGACATAGCAACCGATCCCGATCACCAGCCAGAAACCGATCGCCACGAGCGGAGCATTGAAGCTCCCGGTCTTTTCTACAAGGATTCCGGTGAACCAGGCCGCCGCAACGCCTGCCAGATTGGCCGCCGTGTTCTGAATTCCCGCAACCCGGCCCGCTATGCTGGCTGGGGTAAGGGTTTGCGCCAGGGCCCAATAGTTCGCCGTGGCAAGCCCTAATCCGCAGAGAGAAAACACTACCCAGAACATGGCAATTGAAGAGGTGCGCGAGAGCATCCCGACGAGCTCGCTGGAGCCTACCACGAAGCCTGCAATCGTAAATGCTCTGCGCACAGTTACAGGGTTATATCCGCGCGCAATAATTCGGTCCGCGGCCCAGCCGGCGAGAATTGCCACCGTTGCCATGCCGCCAAAGGACATGAACGTGTACCAGCCTGACGCAGTGAGAGAAAGTCCGTAACGCTTATTAAAATAGATTGGCATCCAAGTGACGCAGAAATTGACAAAGTACATATAGCAGAATGTCCCGATCAAGCTGCCCCACACCACTGGGGCGCTCAAGAGTGCATACCAGGATACCGGGTTTTTATTTCTCTGCGAGCTCGCCGCGGGGGGGCCCTCCCCTTTGACAAACAAAATCCAAGGAATGAGCCACAGCAGGGAAATTGTCCCGGTTAGCACAAACATCCATCTCCAACCGTAATCCTGCACAAGGTAAGCAGCCACCGGAGCACCAATTGCCGGACCATATTTGGTTCCGGACATGAAAATGCCAACGGGAAGGCCACGCTGGCGCTCTGGGAAATGCTTCCGGATATAGCCGATGCTCGCTGGGGTGAGAAAGGCTTCGCCCACGCCGCGCAGCACGCGGAATAAAATGAGGCTGCCGAGTGAGCTGGCCAGCGCCGTGGCAGCCGTAAACCCGCTCCATAGTAAAAGCGCCACAGCATAAGGCCATTTGACGCCGAATCGATCGACGATCCATCCCGCCGGAGTCTGCAGAAGTGTATAGGCCCAGAAGAACGCGGAGAGCAGGATGCCAATCGATGCCGGATTGAGGGGAATGCTCTTCTGTATGTCCGGCAGAGCGACTGACAGGCTGATGCGCGACATATAGGACATGATGACGCCGATGGTCAGGAGGCCTACCACGAGCCATCGCGACGTACCTTCTGTGGGTGTTGAAACTTCTACCGTAGCGCCCGCCATGCATCTCCTTCAGCTTCCGTGCGCACACACTTAGATGTGGCAGCTGTCTTCCAAGTGATTCGTGGACAGAGGGCCACTCAATACACTTCGTAGAGCAGCCTGCTGTAATTCGGCGAAGTCAAAGTTGCCTCGATCTTTGGCCACAGCGCCTTGTGAGTCGGCGTCGCTACCCATTGCTGTCGCATCTCTTCGCTCGCGAAGGCTAGGATGAACTGATAGTTGCACCCTGGAGGCGCGGGCCCACGCAATGTCGCACTCAATTTGAGCATCTTCACTTCGATGAATCCCGGTTGCCCGGAGATCGCGGGACGAAATGCGGTTTCGAATATATGGAGCATCTCCTGTTCCCTTGCGGGATCGACAGCGAGGTCCAGGTGAAGCTCGATCGACCGTTGTCCTTCTGGCACTGCCAAAGGGTTGGCGACTGCCGCACGAGCGGCGACAATGCCGGCGCCAGCCATTAGGGCCTTCAGACAGCTTCTGCGCTTCATCAATACTCCTCCTCGCCTACTGTGAATCTGGTTGATAGAGGACCTTCTCGCCAGACACGGATAACCTGATCCGGTAGACGCTGGTGCGCGCTGTGATATAAAGCGTCTTGCCATCGTCTCCCCATGCGCAGTTAGAAACGATCTCGGGAGTTCTGATGGTTCCTAAGTGCTTCCCGGCACTGGAAAATATCCAAAGACCACCGGGACCCGCGCTATAGATATTTCCCAGGCTATCGAGCTTCATCCCGTCGGGGTTGCCGGTGCCCTTATCAGCCGTGGCATCGGCCATTAGCTGGCCGTTCTTGACGGTCCCGTCCGGTGCTACGTCATACTTCATCCAGATTTTGCGCGCCGGATCAGAGTTGTCCACATATAGGGTCTTTTGGTCCGGAGAAAAAGCGATCCCATTGGGCCGGGTCAGGTCTTTGACAATTACCTGCAGCTTGCCATGCGAGAGCCGGAAGACAGCATTGAAGGGCAGCTCCTTGGCCGGGTCGCTATCCTCTTTCGGGAAGCCATAGGGAGGGTCGGTGAAATAGAGAGAGCCGTCCGATCGATAAACAAGATCGTTTGGGCTGTTGAGCCGCTTGCCTTGATATCGGTCCACCAGGACTGAGATCAGCATGTCTTTGGTGATGCGGACAATCCGACGGTTGGCGTGTTCGCATAGCAGCACCGCACCGTCCTGGTCAGCAACCATTGCGTTCGGTCCGATCAGCCCGCGCCCGGCTCGCATCTCTGGAGGGAAGCCCATCGGGTGCAGTATTTCGATCACCTTCCCATCAGGCGACCACTGACGAACAACATCCCCCATCACATCGCTAAACCAGAGGCCAATCGAAGGACGCCACAGTGGTCCCTCCGTGAAGATGAATCCGCCCGCTACCTTTTCCAACTGGGCGCCTTGGGGAATAAGGGAATCCAGTGCTGGATCGAGCCGGTCAATCGTCGCCGTCGAAGCGGGACTCTGCGCCGGCAGAGTGGCCGGGGCGAGAGCTCGGAAACATGCAAGAGCAAATAAGAGGGCTGTTGTGGCGAATACCGAAAGACATTTCTTCATAAGAATCGCGCTACCCAAGATAGGACTCCTGGCTGCCGAAATCAGCCTTTGCTTTGGAGGAAACAGTTTGTCTCGGCCCGGACATTGCAGCCAGCGCCAGCCTGTGGATGGCGAAAAAGCCACGGAAGTTGAGCCCGCAACAGCAAACCGCTCCCAAGCTCGCGCTTTTACTGCGGGCTTCGATCAGTTAAAAAGACAGAACCCTCTTCATCATCTTCAGATCTTCCGGCAGCTCGCCCAGTTCGGTATCCAACACGTTCTTCTGCGCGGAAATACCTATAATCAGCAGTTCCAGGTCCCCTTTCCCGTTGTTGCTGAACGAGTGCACTTCATCGAAGCGGATTGACACCGCATCTCCCTTATGAATCGGGGCAGTCTCGTCATCCAACCGCACCATGCCGTCACCGTCCATCACGTAATATATCTCTTCAACGCCGGTGTGATAGTGGAGACCCTCTGAAGCCCCGGCGGGGATCAGAAGATGGTCGACGTAGGCCCAGTTGGTGAGGAAGACATCTTCACCATTGAGAGCCCGCGTATACTGTACGGTCCCCTGGCCACCCAGGTAATTCTGAATGGGATGGAGCAAGGACTTGTCGAGGTGCATGACCATAAACTGCGGGATAGGATCGAGGGTCACGCCTTTGTTCCGCGAGTCTCCCAGGTTGAACGCATCGTAGTGGCCCTTGGTCATGGCAACGTTGATGTTGAGGTAGTCGACTGGCCCGTCGGTCGGGTTATACACCGCGTGTGCATGCCCCATGCGATCCGGCGCGCCCGCGGGCCCTTTGACGAGCGAAGTATGGCCATCGATGGTGAACTGCGCTTCGCCATTGAGAATCGTGAACATCTCCTCGACCGTGTTGTGGAAATGCTCTGCGACTCCACCGCCCGGCAGCATCTGACAGCGGTTGATGAAATTGAAGTTCACATCGAGATCGGTGGCTGGCACCAGCTGTTGGCATTTCCGAAAGCCTTGGCTCCCATGCGAATGCCCCGGCTTTACGATATCCAGTTCGGTATGGCGGATGCGCTGTGCGAGGGGCACATACGGACCGTGCCCCTGTGCATTTCCCGCCAAGGCTGCGCCCATCACGCCTATCAATAATAGGGCTCCTAATTTCATCAGTCCTCTTCGGGTTCTCATTCAACGCCTTCAATCCATTCTTCTTAGTGAAAGGAGGCACATGCACTTTTTTGCAAGCGCCAATCGGCCGGGGTTTTCTTACATACCACCGCCTCCGCCCCTTGTGGGCGCCTTGCCCAATTCGGTGTCGAGCACGTTCTTCTGAGCGGCGACTCCCATGATCAGCAGCTCAAGATCACCGGTGCCGTTATTGGTAATCGAGTGCGCTTCATTGAAGCGGATGGGGATGGCGTCCCATTTCTTAATGGGCGAGGTCTCATCATTCAGTTGAAAAGTGCCGCTGCCATCCATGACGAAATAAACCTCTTCGACCCCTGCATGCCTATGCAGGCCGTCGGATGCGCCGGGAGGAATGACTTCGTGGTCCATATAGGCCCAGTTGGTAAGAAAGACATCTTCGCCATTGAGGGCGCGACGATATTGCACCGTTCCCACGCCGCCGTGATAGTTCTGCACAGGTTTCAGCAACGCCTTATCCAAGTGCATGAACATGAATTGCGGGATCGGATCGAGCGTAACGCCCGTGTACCGCGAGTCGCCCAGGTTGAATGCGTCGTAGTGCCCCTTGGTGTAGCACACATCGAAGTTGATGTATTGATAAGTCTCGTTGGAATGGTTGACCATGCCGTGCGCATGACCCATTCGCTGCGGAGCACCCCCAGGTCCCTTGATGCGCGAGGTGTGGCTGTCAACCGTGAAATCCCCTTCTCCACCATCAATGATGGTGAACATCTCCTCCACCGTGTTGTGGAAGTGCTCGGCTGGGCCGCCGCCGGGCTGCGCCTCGCAACGCAGAATGAAGTAAATGTTCGTGGCCATTTTGCTGGCATCGATAAGAGGCGCGCACCTGTTTAGGCCGGCGGCGCCATGGGAATGGCCCCAATTCACCTTCGTCAGATCAGGGTGCCCGATCCGATCGGCCAGTGGCCAGCTCGCGGTTCTCTGGGCGCTGGCGGTGAACGCCATTCCCATGGCGGCCATTCCTATTACGACGAATTTCCCCATCCAACCTATCTTTGTCCTCACCGTCTTCCCTCCTCTTCATTCGGCTCTTGTTGCGTTTCAAGAACGGAACCAGCTGCTTCTCCGCTACAGCTGGCAAGGCTTCTTTCGTAAAGAACGATACGGTCAGCGGCCGGGGCCTCTTGGCATCGCGCCGAGTTCGGTATCGAGTGCGTTTTTCTGCGCGGAAATCCCCATGATCAGCAGCTCGATCGGTTCGGTACCGTTGTTGATGATCGCGTGCGCTTCATTGAATTTGACGGGAACGGCATCTCCCTCTTGAATGGGTGCCGTCTCATCGTTCAGTTGGAACGTGGCACTGCCATCCATCACGTAGTAGACCTCTTCTACGCCGCTGTGCCGATGCAACCCGTCCGACGCGCCCGGAGGAATCAATTCGTGATCCATATAAGCCCAGTTGGTCAGGAAGACGCTCGAATCCAGGGCCCGCCGATACTGCACCGTGCCCGTTCCCCCATGAAAATTCTGCATCGGTTGGAGCAGCGCCTTGTCCAGGTGCATCATCATAAATTGCGGGATCTCGTCTAATTGAACGTTCTTATTCCGCGAATCGCCTAGGTTAAAAACCCCGCCATCGCTGAACGCGTTAACCGCATTGACATTGAAATTCAAATAGTCCACTAGGCCGTCGGTGGGATTGTAGACGGCATGCGAGTGGCCCATGCGCAGCGGCGCTCCCGCGGGTCCCTTGACGCGCGATGTATGGCTATCAATGGAGAATTCGGCTTCACCATTGAGGATGGTGAACATCTCTTCTGACGTGTTGTGGAAGTGTTCCGCCACTCCGCCACCGGGCATCATCTGGCAGCGGTTGATGAAATGTAATGGGACGTCCAGCGCACCTGCCGGAACAAGCAGCTGGCACTTTCTCCATCCCTCGCTGCCATGGGAATGTCCCTCTGGTACTTTGCCCAAATCGGTATGTTGTATCCGCTGTGCGAGCGGTTCCGCCGCGAATACTCGAAGCGCCATCCCCACCAACAGCACCGCTAAAGCCATGTCACGCTTTCTCGATTTCATGGTTTCTCCCGCGCATTCTTGCACTTAAGTTTCGAGTGGCTTGATACCACAACCACAAAATACCGATCAGTAACTTGGCACTGCGACCAAATTTCTTTCTGTTCTTCGAGGGGAATAAATGATGATCGCGCTCACTGCTTATCGCGGATAGTTCGACAATGATCAGCGGGCTTTGACGGCCTACAACTGGTCTTGGAGCATGTCAGCGGAGAACTCTACCATAGCCCACAATATGTGTGCAACATGCATTAAATATTATATTCAATGAATTCTAAACTGCCCTTTCGTCTCTAGAGGACGCAGCCATTTCCAACTCTCCTCACGGAAAAAGGCACGGAATCAACGGGGAGGACGGTTTAAGCTAGAGACTACTTTAGAAGCGAGATGGCCAAATCTCGCTCGGCGTGCGCAGTCAGAATCGCGAACATGAGATTCCCGCTCATGCATGATTATGTGTACGCTTGTGCACAAGTTGTGTTATGGGGATCGCATTGATATACTGCGACGCATGAACGGAAAGGGCCACTCACGCTCCCGCCCCCGGGATCAAGAAGTCCTGATGCGCGATCAGGCATATGCTTACATCCAGAAGAAGATTCTATCCGGTGACTTACAGGCAGGCAAGGCTGTTTCCGAATTGAACATCGCGAAAGAGCTTGGCAGCAGCCGCACGCCCATCCGGGAGGCGCTTGGCCAACTGGTCGCGGAAGGCCTGCTGGAGCAGATCCCAAATCGCGGGGCGGTGGTCGTCCAATTTGGAAGACAGGACATAATTGACTTATTTGAGTTGAGAGAAGCTCTCGAGGCCTATGCCGTCGAAAAGGTAGCGCGCGGAAGAATTCATCCCGCAAATTTTGAGAGACTGCAGTCCCTTGCAGATGAAATTCTCGCCCTAAAAAATGAGATTGAGCGGTCGGGCCGCGAGACACTAAATTCTTCTCAGCGACAGCAATTTGTCAGGAGCGACATGGGCTTTCATGCGTTGCTGATTCAGATGTCTAACAGCCCCCGCATTTCAAAAGTGGTCAGGGGCACCCGTCTGCTGATCCGATTTTTTGCGACGAGGAGTCTACCGAAAGCGGCGGAGCTCGAGTGGATCTACGAACACCATTCGGAGGTCGTGAAGGCTGTTGCGGCGCAGGATCCGGAGCGCGCAGTTCGAGTCATTCGAAAGCACATTCAGACTAGCCTCAAAGACAGGCTGGACGAATTTGACCACTGGCAGAGAGAGTCCCTGCTGGAGGATCACCTCCCGGTCTTCGTCGGTGACGAGATTGGTTAGAATTCCTTGCCAGGATAATTTCTAGTTTCTTATTCGGCCGCGAATTCGTCTCGGTCAGATTAGATTAAAAGGCCTCTGATGTTCACGGCCATCAGCCGAAGCCAGTCCACAGCCTGGAATCCCTTTGCGGTTGCGCCAAACGTTACGAAATTCGCCATCCAAAGATCTCGCAGACTTTGCCATTAGCTAACGGTCTCACCCGCAGCGTCAAAGCCCTCAGCGTATACATTCAAACCTTGCACGTCGGCAAACAGCTTGTATGTTCTTGTGCATCGCTAAAATTCCATCATGGCCAATTCGGTTGTGTTTTCTATGATATAGGCGAGACATGCCCCGCGCACCAACCTGTTATTTTGCTTGTCGTTCGCTCTTTTCGATCTCGCAACGACCTCCTTTTGGAGGATCTCGCTTTGAGGAAACAGCTCGAGATCTTGGCTCGGCGCAATCCTCAACCGCGGATGGTCCCAATCCGATCAATTGTTCTGGATCGCATTGCGGTGGCTGTGGCCCGGAAGGCGGAAAGGCTTTGATCCTGGCCCACCCGGACACCGTCGTGCACTCGGATCGGGCCAGATTCAAGCCGTCCTGGAAGTGGATTTCACGAAAACATGCCGTCGTTGGCAGGAAGCCGACGAGCAGAGAAATGCGTGAGCTGATCTGTCGCTTGGTTGCCGAGATTGTAGGTGTAAGTTATTGAAAATAATGGTCGGGGAGAGAGGATTTGAACCTCCGACCCCCTGGTCCCGAACCAGGTGCTCTACCAGGCTGAGCCACTCCCCGATTGATCAAATCGCTGCCGTTGCAGCCCGGGATGCAATCTGCGCTGCAATTGGAATGCGAGGGTTTGACGTATTAGAAACCCAGAATACCATTCCACGGACGAGGTATCCCTGGGGCAACAGCCCGAAACCTTTGCGACTCCTCCTTGATTTTAGCGCAGTCTGCATGATTTACCCGATGACGCCTTCAAAACGGCCGGCGGCTCGACCAGCGCAGGAAATTGAGTGACGCGATCACCAGCTCGGCTAGAGGGCCCCGCAAATCCGACGGAACCCAGCGTGCGAAAATGGCGTTGCCCCGTGAAGGCTGCAGCACTTGATTGCGGTACTTCGCCAGGGCTCAACCGAGGAAAATCATGAGCGAACTCATCTTTGATCCGCGTCATACAGCTGTTGTTGCCATCGATCTGCAAAAAGGCATTGTGGGGTTTCCGGGAAGCCCGCATTCCGCCGCGAGCGTGGTAGCGAAAAGCGCCGAATTACTAACCTTGGCTCGCAGCGTGGGAGCACAACCCATTCTGGTGCATGTGGGACGCTCGCCGGATGGCGGAGACGCATTGCAAGTTGCTTCAGACCAGCCGATGCGGGCAGTCGGCGCGATGCCGCCGGATTGGAGCGACCTTGTGGCTGAATTGAACGAACAGCCAAACGACATCGTGATTCTTAAACGACAGTGGGGAGGGTTCTACGGTACGGACCTCGACTTGCAACTGCGGCGCAGAGGGCTCACGACCATCATTCTTTGCGGGATTGCGACAGAGTTCGGTGTGGAGAGCACGGCCCGCGACGCCTACGAACGCGGTTACGAGCAAGTGTTCGCTGAAGATGCCATGACAGGGCGAACCGCGGAGAGCCATGCACACTCCGTCGCACACATCTTTCCGCGCATGGGCCATGTTCGCAGCACAGCGGAGATCGTCGCAGCTCTGCGCACGGGCAAAAGGCCTTCATAGGCGCATGGAAATTCAGCGGAACGGCTAAAGAATGTAGCGGGACAAGTCTTGGTCCTTCACAATCGATGCCACCATTTGCTTCACATACTCGTCGTCAATGAGAAAAACCTTCTCCGGGCCGGAAGCCGTCATGCGCTCCTTGTAAGGAAGCGGAGTCGAGACTTCGTTCTTGATCGTTTCTGTCAGCGCAGAGGCCGCTTCGCCGTCAGGCGCTCGGCGCGCAATATCGGGAGCCAGGAAGCTCACATCTTCAAGCACACGCTCCATGATGGTGTGCAGTCGACGCGCCCCAATGTTCTCAGTCATTTCATTCACCTTGAAGGCGAATTCTGCCATTTCGCGGAGTGCTTCGGGCGCAAACTCGAGGCGTACGCCCTCGGTTTCAAGCAGCGCCGCGTATTGCTTGGTGAGCGACGCCTTGGGCTCGGTCAAGATGCGCAGGAAATCGTCGACGGTGAGCGATTGCAATTCGACGCGAATGGGAAAGCGGCCCTGCAACTCCGGAATCAAGTCGCTGGGCTTCGAAACATGAAACGCGCCGGCCGCGATGAAGAGAATGTGGTCGGTGCGAACCATGCCGTAGCGCGTATTTACCGTGGTGCCTTCCACGATCGGAAGAATGTCGCGCTGTACGCCTTCGCGCGAAACATCGGGGCCGTGGCCGCTCTCGCGCCCGGCAATCTTGTCGATTTCATCGAGGAAGACGATCCCGTTGGCTTCCACGCGCTCCACCGCCGCGCGGTTCACTGCATCCATGTCGATCAGCCGGCCTTCTTCTTCTTGCACGAGGTAATCGAATGCATCAGCGACCTTCATCTTCCGCTTCTTCGTGCCTCCCCCGAAGATATTGGGGAGCATGTCTTTCAGGTTCATCTCCATGTCTTCGAGGTTCTGGTTGCTGATGATCCCAAACTGCGGCGAGGTGCGCTCGCGTGCGTCGATCTCAACCATGCGATCGTCGAGTTTTCCTTCGCGAAACTGCTGGCGCAGCTTTTCGCGCGAACGCTGATGGCTCTCTGCACCGGGCAGCGAAAGCTGGCCATCCTGCCCGTGAGGCGCAGGCGGTGAGGGGGGCAGCAGAACGTCGAGCAAACGTTCCTCCGCATTCATCTCGGCACGGTCTTCCACTTCTTCCAGCCGCTCCTCGCGCACCATGTCGATGGCGATCTCGACAAGGTCGCGGATCATCGATTCCACATCGCGCCCCACGTAGCCAACCTCGGTAAACTTCGAGGCCTCCACCTTGAGGAAAGGTGAGTTGGTCAGCTTGGCCAGCCGCCGCGCGATCTCTGTCTTTCCCACGCCAGTGGGTCCGATCATGATGATGTTTTTCGGCATGATGTCGTCGGCAATATCGGGCGGAAGCTTCTGCCTGCGCTGGCGGTTGCGCAACGCGATGGCCACGGCTCGCTTGGCCGCTCTCTGCCCCACGACATGCTTGTCAAGCTCGATGACGATCTCTCGCGGCGTCAGTTCGTCGAGCGAGAGGTCCTGTTCTTCAGCGGATGCAGGTAAATAGATGGCCATGAACGATACACGCGAGCGGGAAGCTTCCGCTAGCTCGCTAACTCCTCAATCGTGATGCGGTCGTTAGTATAGATGCAGATCTCGCCAGCAATCTTCATTGCTTTCTCAGCAATTTCGCGGGCGCCCAAATCAGTGTTTTCCATCAGCGCGCGAGCAGCTGCCGTAGCGTAGCTTCCGCCGCTGCCGATCGCCGCTAGCGGCTCGTCGGGATCAATCACATCGCCGGAACCGGAGATGAGAAACGTCTGCGCCTTGTCGGCCACTAACAGCAGCGCCTCAAGGTTGCGCAGCATTTTGTCGGTACGCCAGTCCTTGGCAAGTTCAACGGCGGCGCGGTTGAGGTTGCCGGCATGTTGTTCGAGCTTGGTTTCAAAACGCGCAAAAAGGTTGAATGCGTCGGCCGTTGAACCGGCGAATCCTGCCAGAATCTTGTCCTGGTAAAGGCGGCGAATTTTCTTGGCCGAGTGCTTCAGCACGTGATCGCCAAGCGTCACCTGGCCGTCGGCGGCCATCACTACATGGCCATTGCGCCGCACACAGATGACGGTTGTGGAACGAATTCTGGAGCTCTCTTTCACTTCGATCCTTTCGCCTTGAACCGCGCAAATCGCTTTTGGAAAGCTGAAACTCCGCGCGCGATGCAACCTTGAGTATAGGGCATTTGCTTCGGACTCGATCCAATTCCGGCCGCCGTGCCGGGCCAGGGTTTTTCCGGAGCTTTGGGACGCGCAACATGATGCGCAATTCCACTGCGGTATCCTCAAATTGGGACTCCTGGGGCGATTCCCACCTCCAAATGGCACTCGTTCACAGATACGAATTGGCAATGGTTTCCTGGCTCGCTCCGATTGTCGCGGTCGCGGCGGTCGCCGCCTGGCTTGTATTCCGAAAGCGCCCCAGCGCCGAGGAGATAGAACGTACGCGGCGCGATTTTCTGGTGCACTCTGGGCGCCTGGTCGACGGTATGTTGCTCGATATCTACGATGTCGATGCCAAAGACGGGCAAAAACTGACGATGCTCCTCTTTAACTACCGCATTGCCGGAGTGGACTATGAGTGCTCGCAAGACATTTCGGCGATGCAAGGCGCGGTGAACCAAAAGGAAGTGCGAGTTGGGTTCCCGTGCTCGGTGCGCTACCAGCCTGGCAATCCGCAGAACAGCATCGTTTTGGCGGAGGGCTGGTCGGGGCTGCGCCATGGCCTTCCGCAACTACCCGCTTTTGACAATCCCGATCCCTTCGATAAGAGCTACGAGCGGCCTGGCAACGAATAAAGCGGCAAGTTGGCGCAGAACCCGCCGACGATTAAACTTAATCTATGCATGTTCACGCGGCGCCCGCTGGCAAAAACCGGACAACCATCGTGCTGCGCATTTCGCTCGCGGCAACGCTTGCGTATGTCGTCATCACCTTTGTCGCCGGGCTGCGCGCACACTCACTCGCGCTTCTCTCAGAGGCAGGTCACAACGTTTCGGACTTTCTGGCTCTCCTTCTCAGTTTTGCCGCAGTCTACTTCCAGTCGCGCCCTGCCGACCACACAAGAACCTTCGGTTACCAGCGTGCCGGCGTACTGGCCGCATTCATCAATGCAGCTACGCTGATCGCAATCTCGCTGTGGATTGGCGTGGAGGCCGTGCACAGGCTCAGCTCTCCGGTGACGGTGCAGCCGAGGATCATGATGATTGTGGCTGCGGCTGGAGTCGTTATGAACGGTGCGATCGCCGCGCTGCTTTGGGGGGTTGCGCGCGATGTGAACCTGCGCAGCGCGTTCATACATATGGCGGGCGATACGCTTTCGACGGCCGCTGTGATCGCCGGCGGAGCAGGAATCCTGCTCACTGGCCGCAATTGGATTGACCCCGTTCTTTCGCTGCTGATTGCCGCGCTCATCTTCTGGTCGAGCATTGGCATTGTCCGCGAAACCATGAATATTCTGCTTGAGGGCGCGCCGCGCGGCATCTCGCTGCCCCAAATCCGTTCCGGCATGGAAGAGATCGATGGCGTGGTCAACGTCCACGATCTGCACGTTTGGTGCCTTGGATCGCAGTCGAGCGCACTGGCATGTCACGTGACCATCGCCGATATTCCGCCATCGGAGAGCGCGTGCATTCTGGCAAATCTCAATTCCCTGCTTCGCGCCCGTTTTCAAATCAACCACGCCACTATCCAGTTCGAGCATATTGGTTGCGAAGCTCAGGAGGGTTGTGTCGCGCCGATCAGCGAACTGAGTACAAGCGTCGGCCATACTCACAGCCATCACGGACATGCACACTAGACTCTGACTATCTACGAACACTTGTGTTTCTGTTGGAATTGGAAGTTTCTGGACGCCCCTACAGGAGGCCCTGTTGTATCGCTCACGCGCCGCGCTGACCTCTTTCTGTCTGCTCCTGATTTCTGTACATTTTGCCTGGGCTGGAACCCAGGCACCGCCTGCGCAGAACAACGCCGCCGCGCCTGCTCCGCTTGATGTGTTCGCTGGTGAGTTCACCGACCCGGCGGAGCCCGATAGCCCATTCAGCTTCTATGTGCGGGATGGCAAGCTCATCATTGAATCCGCGCGCTGGATTCCCACCGAGCTAAAGCCAGTCTCCGCGACCGTGTTCGGCTTCAATCATTCCGATCTGACGGTAATATTTGCCCTCGATGCATCGGGCCAAGCGGCGAGCTTCAATTTTTCCAGTGATGCGAACACGGAGTTCTTGCGTACGGGCGAGCCTGTGCATCACGTCTTTCACGACTACGTGCGAACTGAGGTCATGATTCCGATGCGAGACGGAGTCAAGCTCCACGCAGTGGTTCTCAAGCCGTCCGACGTCACAACGCCGCTGCCGATCCTGATGGAGCGCACACCGTACGGCGTCGATGATCTGAGTTGCAAGTGGTTCTTCGCCTCGCGCCCAGAGCTCGCTCGCGCAGGCTACATCTACGTGGGCGAAGACATTCGGGGCCGCTACAAGAGCCAGGGCGAGTTTGTCATGAGCCGTCCGATGGCCGACCACCACGATCCCAAAGCGGTGGATGAAAGCACCGACTCGTACGACACGGTGGCGTGGCTCATCGACAACGTGCCGGAGAACAATGGCCGGGTGGGCGTGCTGGGCACCAGTTACCCGGGATTCCTCGCCATGGCGGCGGGCATCGACCCGCACCCGGCCGTCAAGGCGGTTTCGCCACAGGCGCCAATGATCGATGTCTGGATGGGCGACGACTTCTTTCACAACGGAGCCTTTCGCCAGAGCTACGGTTACGACTACGTTTTGGGGATGGAGTCAGATACAGGTCTTAGCAGTGTCAGCTACGGAAAAGACGCAAAGGGCGACTCCGTCGACGGATTCGAATACTTCCTGGCACGCGGATCGTTTGCCGAGGACATAAAGCAGTCCGGCCTAAAGCTCTTGCCGACCTGGAGGCTCTTCCTCGATCACCCTGCTTACGACCCGGTCTGGTCCTCACGTGGCGTGGAATACGCGCTGAACAAAGTTGCTGTGCCCACGCTAAGCGTGGGGGGCTACTACGACCAGGAAGACATGTATGGGCCGCAGGAAGAATATAAAACGCTGGAGCCGCACGACGAGAATCACGAGAATTTCCTCGTGCTCGGCCCTTGGCGGCATGGATATTGGTCCTCCTCGTCGCGGCATCTGGGCAATCTGGTCTACGGCGAGCCCATCGGCGATGAGTACCGCGCGCGGATTGAAGCGAAATTTTTTGGCCACTATCTGAAGGACGAGCCCGGATTCGATCTTGAGAACGCGGCGAGTTTCCAAACCGGCTCGAACATGTGGAAGTACTACGCGCAATTTCCGCCCGCGGAGTCGCGGCCCACTCCATTGCATTTGGCGGGACCAGGAGCGCTGAGTTGGAGCGCGCCAATCGCGGAGCCGCCAACCTCCTATGTGAGCGATCCCGCCAACCCGGTACCCTACCGTCACCGGCCCATCCAGCCCACCTATAGCCTGGGCTCCGATTGGTATAACTGGCTTACTGAAGATCAGAGTTTCGCGACGAACCGCAAGGATGTGGCGGTGTGGACGCTGCCCGTGCTCCAACACGATCTGACACTCACCGGCGAAGTTGTCGCAGACATCTTCGCCTCCACGACGGGGTCAGATAACGATCTCGTGGTCAAGCTGATTGATCAATATCCTGACAACGACCCAGACGTGAAGATGCGCGGCTATCAGCTTCTGACCAATGCCGAAATCATTCGTGGGCGCTATCTGTCCGGTTTTGACCAACCGACGCCTCTCGCATCCGGCTCCACATACGAATACAAGTTCTCGCTTCACGACGTCGACCACGTGTTCAAAGCAGGGCACACTGTAATGGTCGAGATCCAAAGCACATGGTTCCCGCTGTACGACCGCAATCCGCAAACCTTCGTGTCCAACATCATGAAAGCGAAGCCGAATGATTACAAGCCCGCAACGATCACCGTCGAATTCGGCCCGGGCCACGACTCAGCGCTCGAAGTGCCCGTGATAGGGACGCCGTAGTCAATGATTGCCTGATTGATCAAAACGGCGAGCTCCCTCAAATTCGCCCACCGGCAACTGTCTTTTTCGATACTCATCACGAAGCCTTAGACACCACCGCGCCGGGCGTGGCATTGCAAGACCCCGAGAACCTATAATGGATGCAGGTATTGCCGCGGTCCTCAATCTACCCCGTAAAGAGAGAAATGCATTGGCACGTGAGCTTTATACGGCGCGCCTTGAGCGCAAAGACTGCATCTCTGAAGTTGCCCAGTGTTATCACTTCGTGTTTGCCGTGGAGGGTATGGAAAATTTCCATTACCAGCCCGGCCAATTCGTGTCTGCCGTGGCGATCGACCAAAACGGTAAGCAGCAGACGCGCGCATATTCTATAGCGTCGGCGGCCCGCGGCAACCGCTTCGAGCTGTGCGTGAATCGCGTCGAGAACGGATTCTTTTCAAATCACCTGGCCGATCTTCCCGACCTGCCTGTGGGTTCAACCATTCAGATCCACGGTCCGCACGGCCACTTTGTTCTGCAGGAGCCCATCACCGATTCGATTTTCGTCTCTACCGGGACGGGCGTCGCACCAATGCGCGCCTTCGCGCAGTGGCTGTTTCCCGAGGATGGCCCCGACCGCAGCAATGGGAAAGACATCTGGCTGGTATACGGCACCCGCCACGAGACCGACATCTACTATCAGGCCGAGTTCGAAGCGCTCGCCAGACGCAAACCCAACTTCCACTACCTGCCCACGCTGAGCCGTGCACTCGATAACTGGACCGGCCTCCGCGGCCATGTTCAGGTGCATATTTCAAAGATCGTGGAAGAGCGCGCTGCGCGGATGGGACTGTCACTGCCGATGCCGCCGGTCAATCCAGACATCCCCGCCAAGGAATTGCAGTTTGATTTCTACACTTACATCTGCGGCTTGAACTTCATGGTTTCGGGCGTTCGTGAGCTGCTGGCCGACTACGGTTGGCACAAAAAGCAGATCGTCTTCGAGCGATACGACTAGGTACTCTAGCCCATAAGGCACCCGAAGTTTGCGGGACGTCGCCTTTCAAACTGGCCTTCGGCCGCAAGAAATCCGAGCCCCCCCATTTGCATATAACTTTGGCTGCTTGGCGCACAATTTGGCTCCATCTCTAGGACTGGCGCAAGCACACGCCACATCCCAATGATTTCTACGATTCAGTACCGGAAGATTTCAAGGCCTGCACCGAGCTAAAGATTGAAAAGCTCGCGCAGGCGCTTGGTTTGCGCTCGGCTCACAGGAATCTCCGTCTGCTGTTTGTCATTCATGCGGAGCTGGTAGCTTGACTTGAACCACGGCATCACTTCGCGGATCTGGTCGATGTTGACCACGAAGCCGCGATGGGCGCGCCAGAAGCGCGCGGGATCGAGCAATTCGAGCAGATCCTCAAGGGTGCGGCACTTGGATTGGCCCTCGAAGTTGCGGGTCACGACGCGAATGACGCCTTCGTCGATGGCCGCGAAACAGATTTCAGCCTGATCGACGAGCAGCAGGCGGCTCTGTGCCTGCACAACGAGCTTGGCGGGCGGCAACGTGCGTTCGGCGCCCTGGGTGCGGCTGAGCAGGCGAAGAAGCGCGTCAAGTTGCGACTCGAATGGCTGGACATCGATTTGGGAATCGCTGCCCGTGCTCGAAGAAGCCTGCCCCTTCGCGTTGTCGGTGGCCAGTCGCGCACGGACGCGATCAACAGCGGCAACCACGCGAGCGCGGTCGAACGGCTTGAGCAGATAGTCAACGGCATTGACGTCGAAGGCACGCACCGCATACTGGTCGTAGGCCGTAGCGAAGACGAACTGGGGCAGGTGCGGAGCATCGTAGTCCAGGCCAGTGGGCCTGGCGGCCTTGGCGCGATTCCGGTCGATCACTCGCTGGATGACCGCGAAACCATCCTGGCCCGGCATCTGCACATCGAGAAAAACGAGATCGGGGTGGTGCTCCTCGATGAGATCCACTGCTTCAATGCCGTTTTCTCCCTGCGCTACAACGTCAACGCCACCGACTGAATCGAGCAGGTATTTAAGCTCGTCGCGGGCCAGTTGTTCGTCGTCGATAATGAGCGCGGAGATTGGCATGAGGCGCCGAAATTGATTGTAGAACCAGGAGAGGGAGCGCGTCAGCAGATTAGCGAATCAGCGAGTCGGCCTGGTTAACTGAGATTTCGGCTGGATTTCGCGCTTTGCCGGCCTGAAGTGGCTTGCCGGTATTAGTCGCTCATGACGCGGAGGCGAGCCGGGGTGTGGTCGGTAATAAGCTCATGCCCGCATCGAGTGCAGAATTGATCGGTGGCGCGGACCGTGCGGTAGCAATTGCCGCAATTCGCAGCCAGCTGATAGTCGCACTGAGGGCAGAAGTGAAAATCGCCCTGTACGTGTGTGCCGCATGCGGGACAGCGGGAAACTTCTGGCTGGCGCAGCAGAAAGTAAAGCACGGCGCCGATTCCGGCCGGCATGACAAAGCAGATGAACATCCAGAAGCGCGTGCTCATGGCGCGCCGCGGAGCGTCTTTGCTGATGTAGCCCACCATCAGGATGTAAAGCGACGCGACAACTCCCCACGAGAGATTGAAGTAGATACGCAGGCCGAGCGGTGGCGGCGCGTGGTGGCGCTGCTCAGGCGCGAGCACCCAAAAATAATATTCGACGAGAAGAAACGCAAGGCTGGCCGCGATGATCGACCAGACCGGAATCATCCGTTCCTCTTCGTTTACGTGAATTGACTGCGGATCAGGCATCGGCCATCCCTCCTCTGGAGGGCCTCTCTGTGGGTAACGAAACAGCTTAACCCCTTTTTCATATGGACGGACAAGCTAGGGGAGAAGTTGCTGACTTGGCGTTACCCGCGGAATTAATCGCTTTATTGAAGGGGATTCAGGACTGCACTCAGCTTCAGTGCTTTGTCCGTGCCCAACCGGCCACCAACGCGGCTGCCAGCAGCGCCGGGCAAAGAAAACAGACCCAGAGGCTGGTTTGGGTTGCAATGTCGCTAATGTGCTCTCCGCCGATCAGGTCGTCGGAAACGCGCCAGACAAAGGGTCCAAGAGCCAGAACCACAAGCAGAAACGATGCGAGGGCGAGAGCGCGGCTGCGCCGCCTGCCGGCTTTCTGATCCTTCATGACGCCGAGCGACGCCAGAACAACACGGCGGGTATTCTCGCCAACGGCACGTTCGCGAGCTCCCTGCTTGCCCGCAAGCGCCGAAAGTAGGTCGCGATTGGGTTCACCCGCGCTCTGAGCGGCATTGGGAATGGGGGTTCCGGCCGGATTCCGGGCCAATTCCGCCATCCTCAATCACCCTCCTCAAAGCGAAGGGCCGCGTAGTCGAGCTTGGGCTTGATCATTGCCATGCCGCGATAAAGCCTTGATTTTACAGTGGAAAGAGGTGCACGGGTCACTTTGGCAATCTCTTCGAGCGACAGCTCCTCATGGAAGCGCAGGACCAGAACCTCGCGGTGCAGCGTGTCCAGCTCAAGCAGCGCCGCAGCAATCTTCTCCCGGTCTTCGAGGTTCGAGACACGGTCAAAGGGGGTGGGGTCGTCTGCTGCAACCTCAAAACACATGGGCCGGTCATCGTCACTGACGCCATCAATCAGCTCGTCAAGGCTATTCATCGTGCGCTTCCGCCGCTGGTCAATCACGATGTTGCGCGCAATGGTAAAGAGCCAGGTTTCGAAGCGAGCGCGGCCATTGAACTGCCCACCGCGGACCAGAACACGCATCCACACTTCCTGGAACAAATCTTCAGCAGTTTCGCGGTTTCCCGTGAGGTACAGCAGATAGCGCAGCAGACGGTGTTGGTACCGGACAATGAGCTCGTCGAGCAGCCCGGCTTTCTGGCGTTTGAGCCCCTCGGCAACTGCCAGGCTCTCCTGCCGCGCCTGCTCGTCGACGGTTACTGAAGCTGCTTTGGCGAAGAACGGCCGTACTGAAGCGATGGTCATCTCAGTCAATTAGACGACAAAACCGCTTGCCAAGACCAGCTAAAATCCGCATTGCGGCTCATCGTGTCTCCCCCTGTTCACACTTTCCAACCCCGGAGTGAGTGCGAAAGTTGTGAGGAAAAGCCGAGGGTGGGGGTCTAAATCGAGGATTTGCGCGCTGCTTGCCGGCTGATTGCGGAAAAAGCCTTGAACTATGCAGGGCTAAGTCCCTTAGAACCGGCCGGCTCATTCGGCTTCGCGGATCCCTTCCGCCTTCCGCCGCAAAGCCCCCAGAGCGTCTTCAATAGCCTTCGCAGCGCGACGCTCGCGAGCATCGGCCGTCTCATAATAGAAGATCCCCAAAAGGTGATTACGGCGCTGCGTGGGCGTAAGCGCTCGCCAACCTTTTTCGGCAAGGGGTTGGCGCTGAAAAGCGGCTCGAAGGATCGGAGGCGGTTCCTGCTCCCCTTCCATGGCCTGCATCAGGCGCTCGGCCATCTTCCCGGCGCGCTTGCGGCGGGTCTCGGGCGTCTTGGGCTCGTCAGTAAACTTGCCGATCTCGCGCCGCATTGAGTCGCTGAGGGCGTCGAACCAGCGGCGGAGCCGGCGGTCGGCATTGAGCTCGCGGGCCAGCTCGGGCGGCACCACAATGGCTCGCTCCTCGAGATCGGGCTCGAGCCAGATGCGGACCTTCGAGCCCTTGCGCGCACCGGCGCCCGCTTGCATCTTCTTGTTGACCAGAATCATGTAGCCCTTCTCACGGCGATCCGGGAAGAGCGTTGTCCGGAAGGGGAAGCCCTCGATCTCGCCGCGCACACGACGGCCTTTGCGCACCGGCCAAACTTTGGCAATATCGAAAGGCACGCGCGCAATGGTCCAGCGAAGCTCGGTGCCGTCGGGCTCGAGGACGGCAGTGAAGGATTTGCGGTTGCGGCTAGCGGTCACCATAAGCTTTGTCGTTCGGCTCGCTGATCGACGCCTCTGTGAACGTGGGCTTGCTGCCATCGCCGGAGCGGATGCTGCTGTCGGTAATGGACCAATCTTTGGCGTTGGCAATCGTTCCAAGAAGCAATGATAACGGCAAGGATTGATCCTTGGCATTGCGTTCATTATCGAGGACTTCTGCATCCAAGGGCGCAGGAGGCGACGTGATGCAAACAGCGAGAATGGCGCTATGGGTGACCGCCGCGGCGGCCCTGATAGCGGGATGTCACACGAACATGGTGGACAAGAGCGCTTTCAAATCGGCGCTCAACAATTACTACAGCAGCCGGCACGAGTGCCTTTGGGACCACGAGTTGAAGTTTCCAGTGCAGGCTGATACTTCAAATTATGACCAGACAAAGGGATTCGATGCGTTGACCGACGCCGGCCTGCTGAAGCGCACGCCGGGAGAAAAGAGCCGCTTCCTGATTGGATCGAAACAGGTAAATAACTACGATCTCTCGGACAAGGGACGATCGGATTGGACAGCCGACGCTGCGCAGCCTGGCTACGGCAACTTCTGCTTTGGCTCGCCCGAAGTGACGTCGATTGACAACTATTCTCCCAGTGATGACGCGAATGCGACGCAATACAGCGTGACGTATCACTACTCGGTGAACCTGCCTGACTGGGCGAACACGGCCGAGATCAAGACAGCGTTTCCGCGCGTTGCGAGCGATAGTGGAGGCGCAATGGCAACAGCCACGCTTAGCAAGAGCAACAACGGCTGGATGGTACAAAACGCGCCTCCGGTTGCAGGCAGTCCCAATCCTGTGAGTGAGTAATCGCTCCGAAACGGCATGGAAGTGCCTGAAGCTAAATGCCTGCAGCCGAAGGAGTTCGGCGCTTGGCGAGAGTTCCACAGTTTCTGTGTTTCTGTGGACCTCTCAATCGAATGCGCGTATTCGATTGATTCCATTGTCTTTAATGTGCGTCCACAGTTTCACAGTTTCACAGTTCGTTTTTTCGAGGCGTAGGGGGGAGGGGGCAGGAGCAGGGGCCAAGGGAACAAATACAGGGACAAGGTTACGAGGTGACAAGGTTACGAGGGGACAAAAAACAGGGGACATGGTTACGAGGTTACAAGGGGCGAGGGGCGGGTGGTGGCGGGCAGGTTCGGCAAGGCGCTTTTTGAGCGTGGAAACGGCGTTCTTTTGCGTGGTTTTTTGATTGGAATTCATGATTTTTCGCCTCGAAGTGCGGAGATTCAAGTTTCATTTGCGTATTCTTCCGCATGCTTCTGCGCGACTGCGCGGCCGACGCAAGAATGCCGCCGACCCCCGCTTTGGGCGCGAAGTTCGCACAAATTCATTGTGCTCGCAACGGGCGTAATTATCTGCAAACGAAATTCAAGAAAAAGCAGGGACCGAGGTTGCAAGGGAGCGAAGAAGGCACGGAACCAGGGGACAAGGTGACGAGGTCACGAGGTTGCAAGGTTACGAGGTTGCAAGGTTACGAGAGAACGAGGGAACGAGAAAGCAAAGACCAGGGATTCGGCAGTTAGCGGGCGACTTCGTGTTCGGCGCCGCGGAAGAGCGACTTGAGGGCGCGCCAGACAAAGCGGACGAGCAGGATCGTGATCAAGATGAAAATGGCGGCGATGGCGGCTGCGACGTAGGGATTCCAGGTGGCGAGCCAAGTGAGGAAGATGGCGAGCCCGTCTTCGCCGAGCGAGAGCGCGACGTTTGAAAACGGCTCGGGCGAAGGGGTGACGGCGGCGCGGACCGCGGTTTTACCGCCGTGGGCGATGAAAGCGATGAGGCCTCCGGCGAGGGTGGCGACGAACTGCTCCGCGGGCGTGAGAGACGCCGTGGCTTGCCAGGCGAGCAGGGCGGCGACCGGGACGCGGATGAAGGTGTGCAGAGCGTTCCAGATGAGGTCGAAGGCGGGAATCTTGTCAGCGAAGAACTCCACCGCGAAGAGCGCGCATGCGGCAGCGATAATGCGCCAGTCTGCCAGGATATGCAGCGACGCGGGCAGTTCGAGCCAGCGCGTGTGGGCCAGCAGGCCGAGCGTGGCCACAGTGGCGTAGACATTAAGCCCGGCGGCGAAGCTGACGGCGATCATCAGGGCGACGAGTTGGTTGCCGGGAAATTGCATGCAGAGAGTATAGAGGGAGCCGCTAGCTTTTAGCTCCGACCGATCACAATATTGGGGGTGCCCCAATTTGTGACTAATTCAGCATTTTAAAAGCGGGCTGGGCCAGAAGCCGTGATTCCGGCCCAAGGTAGAAAGCACGGCAACTTTCCAGCCGGCTGCGCATCCCAACGAGTGCAGGCACGGGCGATGCGCGGGCATTGCCGGCGTGCGGGAGGGACACTTTATGGACCCAAGACGGAAACTGCGAGACGAGACCGGATCGGATGCGGCCGGTCAATCGGGCGACACGCAACTGCTACGCGACGAGCCGTACGCCGATTCTGAGAGCGCCGAGGAGCTGCTCGAAGAGGGAAATGCCTTTGAAGCGGGGATCGTTGCGGGAGTGGAGGACGCTCCCGATCCCGATCAGGGCGAAGTGCGCACGCGGCAGTTCCCCGAGGACGACGTTCCGGAGGAGTATTTGAACGAAAGCAGTCGCGACGTTGGGTAAGCGCGCGGGGAAAGTAGATGCGGGGCAGGACCAGGAACACCCGCCGTGGGGCGTGTGTCATGGATCGTAGGCGTGGACCGGGCGGAAAAAGGTGGCGAAGAGGTTATCTGCGTCATCAGCGCGCGGCGCGCAGCTTTTGTGCTTTGAGAGCGGGCTGCGTGCCCGAAGCAGCGATAGCGGAGGCGCACACCGAGCGGTGCATCGCCAGATCGCTCCGGGCGCGTTCCATCTCGACAACGTCATAGGCCTCAAGCTTTGAGGTGACGCCACGGAACGCTCCGGAACAAGACTCGATGTATTCGTTGTGCCTGTTCTTCAGAGCGCGTTCGAGATAGGTGCAGGTTGAGCAAGCCACAGCTTCCCCTTCCAGCCTCATGGCCGGAGTTGCGACGTTTGAGGTGTGGTTGTTTCAGCTCGCCATAACTTGACGTTCGGCGCGTAGCCAATCCTGCATGTCGCGACCGTGTTTGCTGCCGCGTTTTTGGAATAACTGGAACGCGCGCTCTCTTATCTGGGTATATACACAGCATGTGCTCGGAACGTCGGTGGCATTGACGGGAGAAAATTGCGATTCATCGTCGATTTTGTTCGACTTCGATTGTTTCTGAGCTTTTGAAGCGATCATGGGGTACCCTCATGAAAATCGAGGGCTAAGAGGGAAGGTACTTCAGATGAGCTGCCTTAGTTCAGAGAACCTGAAAGAGGAGGACGAGCCTCACTCCATCTCTGATGCTACGCGCATTCGGTACGCGCCGCACATTTGTTTGGCGCGATTCCTCTTTTAGGCCGGAAATGCACAGCTTTCGCGGCATGGGGCTGCGCAGCAAGCCGGCGAGCTAGCGATTCGTCGGAACAAACTGCTTCCTCGGGGAGCGCGGGTGCGTGTAGACTCGGTGAAACCCTCCCGAGTTCCACGCTGATGCACGCGGGATCATCGCCGGTTCCCTTCCCCGGGGTTAAGACCCCTCTCATTCTTTCGCCGTTTTCCGGCCCGACTGAAGTCGTGCCCTTTGTACAAAACAATCTTATTGCGGACCCCGATTAATTCCTCAGGAGGCAATATGTCGACTACAGCTTCTGCAGCACCGGCGCGCGTGGGCGCGCGACCCGTGAAGGCCGTGGCGCTCGCGGCAATATTTCTAGTGGCTGCCGGGTTCGTGTTCAAGTATGTCTTCCGCTACTACCTGCATTACAACCAGGCCGCATTTGACGATCCCAATCTCGGCGCGGCGAACTACTGGAGCGAGCGCGCGATTCTGCTCACGCACATTACCAGCGGAATGGTGGCGCTGCTGATTGGGCCGTTCCAGTTTTCGCGGCGGCTGCGGCAGCGGAACCTTGGGCTGCATCGCGTGATGGGGCGGGTGTACCTGATCGCCGTTCTG
The DNA here is from genome assembly GCA_964552975.1 of uncultured Occallatibacter sp. Taxonomy (GTDB): domain Bacteria; phylum Acidobacteriota; class Terriglobia; order Terriglobales; family Acidobacteriaceae; genus Telmatobacter. The sequence continues at coordinate 37,893 of CAZKJB010000005.1, forward strand.
TGCGGGTCGCTGGCGGCCATCGGGCTGGCGGTGACAACTACGTTCGGCCCGCTGTGGGGATTCAGCCTCGTCTGCCTGGCGCTGGCGTGGAGCACCTGCGGCGGGATGGCGTTCTACGCCGTCAAGCAGCGCCAGATTGCGGTGCACCAGGAGTGGATGGTGCGGACGTACATTGTGACATTCGGTTTCGTGACGTTCCGGGTGCTGAATGATTATGGATGGACGTCGCGAATCGGTGCTCCGGGCGATCGTGCGGACGTGTACATCTGGGCAAGCTGGGTGATTCCGCTGATGGCCGCGGAGGTGTGGATGCAGTTGGGGAAGATGCGGAGAGTTAGCAAGTCAGCGAGTTAGTGAGTCAGCGCCCTGACGGAGCTAGGACGGGGCGCCCGGCAACTCATTTTGGGTGCGCCACCCAGTTTATTGGTGGATTTGCTTCTAGAGCACCGCCGTTGGGGCCGGACTGAGGACTGTGATTCAATAGTAGAGATGGGTACTCCGAAGAGAGCGACGGTGCGGGGGCGGGCGATTGCGGCTCGGCGGAAGGTGCGCGAGTACGCGATGGTGGCGAAGGCGTTGGCGTCGACGTCGCACCCGGTCCTGGCGCAGATTGTGCCGGCGCGGTTTTGCAACCTGAGCTGCGGGTACTGCAACGAGTACGACAAGGTGAGCGAACCCGTTCCTCTGGAAGAGATGTACCGGCGGATTGATCACCTGGGGCGGCTGGGCACGGCGATGATCGGGATCTCGGGCGGGGAGCCGCTGACGCACCCCGAACTGGACGACATCATCCGCCGCATGAGGAAGACGGGCGCGATCGCGGGGATGATTACGAACGGGTACCTGCTGACCGCGGAACGTATTGAGCGGCTGAACCGTGCGGGCCTCGACCACTTGCAGATTTCGATCGACAACGTGGTGCCCGACGAGATTTCAAAGAAGAGCCTGAAGGTGCTGGACAAGAAGCTCGAGTTGCTGGCCGTGCATGCCGAGTTCCACGTGAACATTAACTCGGTGGTGGGCGGGGGCTTCAAGGATCCGAACGACGCGCTGGTGGTTGGGAAGCGCGCGCTGGAGCTGGGGTTTGAGTCGACGATCGGGATTATCCACGACGGCGACGGGCAATTGAAGCCGCTGAAGGAAGACGAGGCGCGCGTTTATTTTGAGATGACGCACCGGAAGAAGACGAACTACGCGCAGTTTGACAAGTTCCAGGAAGCGATTGTGCAGGGGCGGGCGAACGACTGGCGCTGCCGCGCGGGGTCGCGCTACCTGTACATTTGCGAGGACGGGCTGGTGCACTATTGCAGCCAGCAGCGCGGGTACCCGGGGGTTCCGCTGGCCGAGTACACGACCGCGGACGTGAAGCGAGAGTTTTTGACGGCGAAGAGCTGCGCACCCAATTGCACGATCGGGTGCGTGCACCGCATCAGCTACATTGATCATTGGCGCGCTCCGCAGACGCGGATGGTTGCGCCGGGTGACGGGCAGGAGCTGGTGAAGATTTCCGGCAGCTGACGCTGCTGGAAATCAGGGGTCAGGGATCAGCCACCCCAGCGACGAAGACCTGTCGCCCGGGGGCCCCGGCACGGGTCAGGGATCCGTGCGGCGGATCCTACGGAACGTTAAGTCTTAACTCGCACGCATTGATACTTGCG
>CAZKJB010000006.1:0-38135 GCA_964552975.1 uncultured Occallatibacter sp.
ATGGTCAGCACCATGGGCACGCTCTACGGCGCCGATCCAGGCACCCAGGCCTTCAGCCTGCAAACCGCTCTGCACCACGACATGACTCTCGGCGGCGCGTTGGCCCTCATGATCTTCTTCGCCTTCGCCATGCAATGCACGTCTACCATGGCCGTCGTCAAGCGCGAAACCAATAGCTGGATCTGGCCCGCCGTGCAGTTCCTTTACATGCTGGTGCTCGCCTACGGCGCAGCCTTCGCCGTCAACCACATCGTCATGGCGATCATCGGCTGAGCAACCAGCAAGCCACTTTTTCTGTTCTTCGCTGTCCCCTGTTCCCTGTCCGCTGTGAAACATCATCCGTGAGCGTAGAATCAAACCATGAAGAACGAATGGCGCAAGTTCAACCCCAAAGATCGAGAGACTCATCCCCGAGACAACTCCCGTGTACAGATGAAGCATGCCGACGGAACGCAGGTCTCTGGAGGCTACCTCAAGGGCAATTTCGTTCAGGGTGGCGTGATTTCTACCTCGGCTGCTGACCGGATCAAGCACTGGCGCTACGCCGAATAGCCCCGCCCCCCTCGAGTGTCCTAACGGCTCACGCGCCATGATCGCTGCGTCCACGAGCCCAACCACGGTTCACTGTCTTCCTGATCCCCGATCCCTGCTTTTCGTTCCCTGCTTCTCAAGCACTTCCAGCCAATGGTCAAAAGCGCTCAGTCATGTGCAATGACCGACCTCTATGATTCTCGTTGTTCTATCGCCTGCCTGAAATGTGTAGCGGAGATACAAATCACCGTCCGCCTGGCAACTCGAAGTGAATTAAGGAGAAATCATGTCCAAAATCAAAGCTCTTGCTTGCGCAATTTTCGCCATCGCACTGTTAAGCTGCTCGCGCGCGGCGCCGGCCCAAATCTCTCTCAGCATTGGAGTCGAGCCTGTGTGCCCTTATGGCTACTTCGACTACGCTCCCTACAACTGCGCGCCCTACGGCTATTACGGTCCCGATTGGTTCAATGGCGGAGTGTTTATTGGCGCTGGCCGCTGGTTCCACGGCCCTCACGAATACTACGGCCATGTCGACAACCGGTACGATCCGCACCACGGCTATAGAGGACCGTTGCCTGGCCGCGGCGAGGAGCAGTTCAACCACTTCCACGGCAACGAGGCGCGCGACGGACGCGGCCACACTGGCAATCCCGGCCACGACGCAGGCAATGAACACGCGCTTCCCGGATATCACGGCGGCGAGCACGGCCAAGAACACCGCTAGATAGCAATACCAATTCGGAAAGCAATCGAGAAGGCGCAAACGGAGTCTCCGTGGATAGGTTCACGTCCATCGGATCACTCTGAGCGCCTTTTCTCGTTTTTGGTTTGGTTGTCCGTCCCGGCTCCGTTCGGGCAGGAAATCTCCTGCCCTCTGGTCTGTTAACCTGCCTTTTCGTCAACCCCATCCGCCCCTATACCCGTGCACGTCAAGCTCTTCCGTTTCTGGAGAATTACGCTCACGAGCCGCACGGACACTGAACAGCGGTAGAATCTGACATTAAATTCGAATTAATGGGACATCGCGCAAGCGGTATTCTTGAGTAGTCTTGCAATTGAGCGGTTTTTGGGCAAAATCCACCGGCATCTCGATAAATTCGCATCGCCAGGGCCGGTGGCGCCATCTATCTGCTAATTGCTTTCGCAATTGCGCAATCTCTCATCTCATACACCCGATCAAACCTCCTGAGGTAATCCATGTATAACGCAAAAGCTTATTCCGTCTCGAGCGCCACTTCGCCGTTTGCCTCAACCAAGATCGCGCGGCGCGATCCCACCGATCACGACGTACAGATCGAGATTCTCTTCTGCGGCATCTGCCACTCTGACCTGCACCAGGCACGCAACGAGTGGAGCGGCCTGATGCCTACCGTTTATCCATGCGTTCCAGGTCATGAAATTGTGGGTCGCGTCACCAAGGTTGGCTCGGCAGTCACCAAGTTCAAGCCAGGCGACCTGGCCGCGGTGGGCTGTATGGTCGACTCAGACGGAACCTGTCCCGAGTGCCAGGCGGGACTTGAGCAGTTTTGTCCGAATTTCACGCTCACTTACAACTTCCCTGACAAGCACCTCGGAGGCGTCACTTATGGCGGGTACTCCGACAGCATTGTCGTCGACGACCATTTCGTGCTCCGCGTCCCCGCCAATCTCGATCTCGCCGGTGCTGCCCCCCTGCTGTGCGCGGGAATTACCACCTACTCGCCTATGCACCACTGGGGCGTGACCAAGGGCAAGAAGGTTGGCGTCGTCGGCCTCGGTGGCCTCGGCCACATGGGTGTGAAATTCGCGCATGCACTCGGCGCACACACAGTCGTCTTCACCACGTCGCCCGGCAAGAAGGACGATGCGCTTCGCCTCGGCGCAGACGAAGTTGTGCTTTCAAAGAATGCCGACGAGATGAACAAGCATGCGGGCAGCTTCGACTTTATCCTCGACGCAGTGGCCGCTCCGCATGACATCAACGCATTCATCAATATGCTTCGCCGTGACGGCAACCTCACCATGGTGGGCGCGCCTGAAACGCCCTTGCCTGTCGCGGTCTTTGGCCTGCTTTTCCGGCGGCGCAGCTTCTCCGGCTCGTTGATCGGCGGTATCGCCGAGACGCAGGAGATGCTCGATTTCTGTGGCAAGCACAACATCACTTCCGATGTGGAAGTGATCCCGATCCAGAAGATCAACGAAGCGTACGAGCGGCTGGTCAAGTCGGATGTGAAGTACCGCTTCTCGATCGATATGGCATCGCTCAAATCGGAGTAGTATTTCGATACGCACCGTCGGACTTTTGCGCGGCGGTGCGTATCGAGATCATGGCCGGAGAAGACGGCAGGTCGCCAGCCAATAGAGATGGGAAAGGGACAATGGAGATCAAGAGAGCAGGCACGCAAGCCTCTACAAAGGGGCCAGCAGATTGGTTCACCGGGACGGTTCGCATCGATCCGCTGATTCAGGCGCCCGATCCGGCACTTTTGCAGAGCGCCAGTGTGACCTTCGAGCCGGGCGCGCGCACTGCATGGCATACCCATCCGCTGGGCCAGACCCTCGTGGTGACGGGGGGCTGCGGCCGAGCGCAGCGTTGGGGCGGGCCAATCGAAGAAATTCGTCCGGGAGATGTGGTGTGGTTTTCTCCAGGCGAGAAACACTGGCACGGAGCCGCACCAACCACGGCCATGACGCACATAGCTTTGCAGGAACGACTCGACGGCAAAGTTGTCGACTGGCTGGAACACGTGACTGACGAGCAATACCGCGGTTAGATCGCAAACAGACTCAGGATCGGGAGCCGGGGTCACAGCTCTGCCGCGGAAGACCCACAAAGAATTCTTGTCATGGATGTCGATTAGGGGCGTCTCCGTTCGTCATGGGAGTGAGGCGGTTGAACGCCTACAATCCAAAACGGAGGTTCTACTATGCAATATCTGTTGGCGCTATATATGGATGAATCTGGCTGGGAGAAGATGACCCCGGAGCAACAGCAGCAGGGCGCGGCCGCTTATACGGCATATACCGAGGCACTAAAATCTGCGGGCGTGCACGTAGGTTCAAACCGGTTGCGGCCCTCGGGGACTGCGACCACCTTGCGCACGACAAACGGAAAGTCGCAGGTGCTGGATGGCCCGTTTGCTGAGTCGAAGGAACAGCTGGCAGGCTATTACCTGATCGACGTGAAAGACCTGGACGCGGCAATGCAGTGGGCTGGTCGTTGCCCTGCATCGCAGCACGGAATTGTCGAAGTGCGCGCAATCTGGGGAATGTGACCGGGCGGGCTGGGCGCATTGTAAACGTCCGGCCCAACGCCTCCAGCGTAACCGAATTTGGAATTCAGCGGGCGCAAACTAAGAGTCTGCCATGAGTGATGAGCTTACCCAGAAGCGGACCAATGCGACCGCGGAAGAAGTTGCCAGGCGCAGCCGGGGCAAGCTTGTGGCATTTCTTGCAGCACGGTCGGGAGACCTGGCGGCTGCCGAAGATGCGCTCTCCGACGCCTTCGCTGCGGCACTGACGGTCTGGCCGCAGGAAGGCTGTCCGAATAATCCTGAAGCATGGCTGCTGACAACGGCTCGACGCAAACTGATTGACAATCTGCGGCGTCGGCGCGAAAACGCCAATAGCGACGAGCTTGAACAACTGGCCGACACCATGCGGTCCGCCGTAGAGGATGCCCTTCCGGATCGGCGGCTGGCGTTGCTGTTTGCGTGCACGCATCCGGCAATCGACCCCGGGATTCGCGCGCCGCTCATGTTGCAGGTGGTGCTGGGACTGGAAGCGGCACAGATTGCTTCGGCGTTTCTGGCCTCCCCGGCGGCAATGGCACAGCGGCTGGTGCGCGCCAAGGCGAAGATCCGAGACGCGGGGATTCCCTTCCAGGTTCCGGATCGCAGCGAATTGCCGGATCGGCTGGAAGCTGTGCTGGATGCGATCTACGCGGGCTTTGCCGAGGGATGGATCGATGCAGCGGGCGCCGATATGGCGCGACGCGAGTTAGCCGGCGAAGCGATCTACCTGGGCGGGCTGCTGGCAGAACTTCTGCCTGACGAGCCGGAGGTCTGGGGGCTGCTGGCGTTGATGCTCTATGCGGAGGCGCGCAGGCCGGCGCGGCGCTCAGCTGAGGGAAAATTTGTTCCGCTAAGATCGCAAGACCCCGCGCTGTGGGATGCCGCAATGATTGAGGAAGCTGAAGCTGCGCTACGCCGTGCCAGTGGCGCAGGGTTGATTGGCCGTTACCAACTGGAAGCTGCTATTCAGTCAGCGCATATTGAGGACGCACGGTCGGGAACTGCGCCGTGGAGGGCGATCGTGAGCCTCTATGACGCGCTGGTGCACTTGACCAGGTCGCCTGTGGCAACCATCAACCGCGCAATCGCAATGGCTGAGCTTGAGGGAGCGAAGGCAGGAGTGTTGGCACTCGACGGCGTGAGCTCTGATCCACGCATCCAGTCCTATCAGCCGTACTGGGCGGCGCGAGCGAATTTGCTGGCGCGTACGGGCGCGATGGACGAAGCGCGGCGGGCGTACGAAATTGCCATCGGGCTTGAGAGCGATCCGGCTGTCAGAGAGTATTTGCAGGAACGCAGCGACGAGCTGCGCGGGTAGGTGCGGCTCGTGGCGGATTGGGATCGGGACGTCGGTAGGAATACTCTCCCACCCATCGCGCGAAGGGGTGCGCGATGGATGGGATTCCGGGCCCCGGATTTTCTGCCCGGTCAACCCGGGGCCAGTAGACCCCTGCTGCTTTTCTGCGCAACAGGGATTTGACTTGACGCGCTAGGTCAAAAAGCCCAGGTATGGGTTGGTGCCGAAGTTTGCGAAGTTGGGGAACACCGTCTTGATCTGGCTGTTAGACAGACCGAACCAACTGGCGAGCGTGCCGGCATATTGCTCGACAGAAGTTGTGGGAATGAGCCTTCCCGCGCCGAGGTCGTTGGCCTGATCGACGCCGACGATCGGATACGTTCCATACATATCCCCCCCGTTGACTGCCCCGCCGACGACGAAGTGGTGGCTTCCCCAGCCGTGGTCCGTGCCGTCGCTGTTGCAGGTGAGCGTGCGGCCAAAGTCGGAGATGGTGAACGAAGTGACGTTGTTCCCGAGACCCATTGTGACCATCTGCGCGTCGAAGTATTCGAATGCAGAGCCGAGCTGGGTAAGAAGCTTTGCGTGCGTTTGCGCCTGGCCGTCGTGCGTGTCGAAGCTGCCAAGTTGAACATAGAAGATCTGGCGCGTAACGCCGAGCGAAGCGCGTCCTGCAATGATGCGGGCCACAGTTTGCATGGAAGCGGCAAGGGGGTTGTCAACGAGCATGTTGGTCATGGGGTCGAGATATTGAGGAGGATTCGGCACTCCTCCCACACCGGCGGGTGCCATCGCCGTGACCAACGTGGCCTGCGCCTGCATGGAACGATTGATGACCACCCCATATTCCTTGGCAAAGAGATTGGTCTCATCGGCAGTGAGGATCGAGTTGAGCGGGTTGACCGACGCGGCCAGTCCAAACGGGGGTTGGCTGAGTCCGTAAATCGGAATCGGCCCGGCTGGCGTAACGTTGAGCTGAAACGAAGATTGTCCGGCGAGGAAAAGCGCGTTCCCGGCTGTAGAGATGCAGGTGAACATGGAATTTGAATTCATGTTCATGGCCTCGACGGCATCGGCGACGGCGCCACCCCAGCCCACGCGTTCGCCGCTGCCAAGATCGGAAGCGATGGCCTGCCATGCCGCGGTTTGATCGAAGTGCGAAAACAGGCTATCGGGAAGCTGGACCGAGTTGGCGTTGATCTGCGCTTTGGTGGCAGGCGTAATCAGCGTGCCGGTGTTGGCAACAATGGCGGCACGGCCTGCGTTGAAGAGATTTTGCACGCCCAGAAGAGAAGGATTAAGGGCGAAAGTGCGGCCGCTTTGCGGAGTCTTTAGAGTGATCGGCAGCAATTCGGCCATGGGATACGCGAGGCCGGGCGCGCCCGACCGTGCCGAAGTAAACGCGGCAAAGGACCCTGGATCAGTGGCAATCACGGTTCCATGGCCGTCGTTGCCACCCTGCAGGTATACGCACACGAGCGCGCGATAGTCCGAAGTGCCGGTGCCCTGCGCCATGGCGGCGAGCGAGTTGAGCTCAAGAAAGAATGGGCTCACATAGAAGCCGGCCATGGAGGCCATAGAGGCCGTGCGAAGAAATTGCCGGCGGGACTGTTGGCATTTGCACGTTGACATTGCTGGCTCCTATTGCTGCGCGGCGAAGTCTGGCGACGCCACGGTGAGATAAATTGCCGTTTGCACGCGGCTAAGCAGCGCGGCATTGATCGCGTTCTGGTCCCCGCTGGGGACGGGAATCGAGTTGACCGCTGACAAAATCTGGTTGTAGAGGGTGCTGCTCATCTGCCCCGCCATCAGTAGCAGGTTGATGCGGTCGAGCAACTGATCGGGCGTAGCCGCAAGAGTCATCTCCGTTGAGTAGTACGAGAAAACATCGGGCCCGCCCGTGGCGTTTGCGCCGACGGCACTTTGCATCGAGTTGATGTAGCCGACGACGGTGGAAACGTTCGTCATCTGCATCTCAGGCGCAAGAAGATTCGCGGCCGATATTGATGTGTTGGGCGGCGTGTAGTTCGGAGCGAACCAGTTGAAGACGGTGGGCGAGCGGAGCCACATTTCGCCGAGGCCGTAGATTGGATCCTCTGTGCTGCCAAGGTCGAAGGAGCCGGTGCGGGATTGTGCAGTGAAGGCCCGCGCCCACTCCGTGTAGCGCAGCAACGCCTCGCGCACCTTTCCGTATTGCGGATTCGCAACATCGGTGGCTGTATCGCGCGCCTCAGGGTCAAGCAAAATGGCCGTGATCACTGCTTGCAGATTGCCGCGCACTCCGGTGCCATCGTTCTTGAAGACTTGCGCAACCCGATTGATATACGCAGGACTCGGATTGCTGGTGACCATGTGTTCGATCATCTGCTTTGAGAAGAAGGCAGGCAGATTCGGATGGTTGAAGAGCGTGTCGAGAGCGAGTTTGAGATCTCCAGCGGGGTCGGAGCTGCCCGAGGCGGGGACAGTAACGCCAAGAAATTGCTTCTGGACAGTCGAGTGGTGGTTGGGGAAGCTCTGCATGGGCAGCAGCTCCTCGCCATAACCGGGACCGACGTAGACGCAACAGTTTGACCACGCGTTATCACTCGAATCGCCGGGGATGTTCCAACTCCAACCCGTGAAAACGGCAGCCAGCCCCTTGACGTCGGTATTGGAGTAAGTGGGGATGGGGTTGCCGGTTCCGTCGAGCTGCCGCGATCCGTCGTCGTTCAACTGCCAGAGCCCGATGGTGAAGAGCTGCATGACTTCGCGGGCGTAGTTTTCATCGGGATCGGTAGTAGCGTTGCCCTTGTCATTGCCTTGCATGGAAAGGAACTGGCCCATCATCGGACTGAGGGTCACGTCCTGGAGGAGTTGGCGGAAGTTGACGAAGGCGTCGGCGCCTAGCATGTCGTAGTAGCTGGCTTCGCCGCGCGGCATGCTTTGAATTGAGGTGGTGTTGTTGCTCGAGATCACGAAGATTTGCGAAAGAGCGTATTTGACTCGCTGCCGCAATTCGTCAGGGGCAGTCAGCGATTGCTGCCAGAAACTGGCCTGCACCAGATTTTCGTTCTGGTTGTTCTGGACAAAGAGCGCCGCGTTGCACTTGACGTCGTTTGTTGCGCAGGGCGGATTGTTAACGATCAGCGCTGTCTCTACGCCCGGCTCGGACTGGGTTGGCGCAGTACTGAATTGCTGATTGAGCCACGCCTGGTAGCCAATCAAGGAAAGCGTGTGAATGTCGGCGTCCGTTGCGCCAAAGGTGGCCTGCTCAAGAAAACGCGCCGCGTCAGGCGGAGCGACGATAGGAACCGGCGGCGTACCGTTGACAAGCGCGATGAGATCCGTCGAGGTGGCCGGGCCGGGGGCGGGATTCAACACTTGCAGGTCGAGGTTGCCCGGTTCGGTCAGGTTTACGGTCGCTGTTAACTGTGCCCCGCTGTTGAATGTTGTCGGAGCAGGCGCTCCGTTCACCAGCACCTGGGCGCCGTTGATGAACCTCGAGCCGGAGAGCGTGATCGTCGCCGCTCCGGGATTGAAGGACATGGGTGTAGCTGAGGTGAGAATCGGGATCGGGTTCATCACCGATATGTTCTGCGTGATGGTGACTGCCGGATTGTCGACGCTGGTGACGGTGAGCTGGACAACGTTGCTGGGAGTGGGAACAACCGGCGGCGCCGTGTATGTGATAGAGCCATCTGCGTTAGAGACCGCGGTGCCAATCGTGGCGTTGCCGCCGGGAATACCGTTCACCTGAAGCGTGACAGCGGGGTTATCGGTACCATTCACCGACAAACCGAGATTCAATTGGTTATTCACGCGAACATCGGTGCCACTGTTCGGCTCCAGCAAAAGGACCACCTGGCCGGGGCCAACCTTCAAAGCGAGAGGAGGTGCGCTCGCCGATCCGGGATTTGGGTTCGTGACGGTCAGTGGATAGGTGCCCGGGGTTGGTTCAGCAATCTGCGCCACAAGTTCGGTGGGAGAAACATAGGTCGTGTTCACGTAGGAGCCGTTCCAACTGATCTGCGCCCCATAGACAAACTGTGATCCGTTAACGATGACAGTGGTGACGCCTTCGGCAAATGATCCCGGATTGACCGCGCTCAGCCCGGGAATGGGATTCCACACCTGGACGGAAATCGAGCCCGGGACCGCAGTGGGATATTTGGCAATCGAACTGGTGATCTGGACGGTATATGGATTGGGAACGACTGCGGGAGCGGTGTACAGGCCTGTATTGCTGATGGTGCCGACTTCGGCGTTGCCGCCCGGGATTCCGTTGACGGAAAAAATGAGCGGCTGCCCGGAGGCAAGATATTTGGAGTTCAGTTGAAGGGTTTGATTCACCCTGACGGTGTTGCTCGGCGATGAGATGGCCGCAATCGTGTCGAGATTAACCGCGATGGACCCACTGCAACCCGCGAGCAGAGTTGCAAGGAAAAGGAAGGACGCCCAAAGAAGCCCGAACTTAAGCAGAGAACCGCGAACACACGCCACCTGCATAGACGCTCCTAAATTGTGGGGAATCCAAGCGAGACCAAGGCGCGTTAATTAAGGTGCTTGCGGCACAAGAACTGCAATCGATTCGTTTCCGAGGTTATCGAAGTCACCTGCTAATTGCAAACTAAAATGCGATAAATGATTACCAAGGTAACGGCATTTGAATCGAGTCGATTTTGACATTCAAGGCACAGACGGTCGGCTGCAATTCGGAGCGGTGTGCGGAGCGCCGTTCTACCCATTACATGCAAGCGCTATTTGAGTGAGCGCAAAAAAAATGGCCCTCTCCGCGGTAGGAATGCGAAGAGGGCAAGAATCAACGCAGATCGACCCGGCTTTTTTACTGGGGGTTCGAAGTGCCCGTGCGATCCGGGGCGTTGGACGGTGGTGCCTGAGGAGGATTCCGATCGGGCTGCGGCGCTGCATCGCTGGAAGCCGGCTGCATGGGACCGCCGGGGTTCGCCTGAGATTCGCCGCCCGGCTGCTGCTCCTGAATGCCGATTGCTGCACCGGAGACTACGAGTTGCACGCGCCGATTTTGTGCCCTGCCGGCATTCGTAGAGTTGTCGGCAATGGGCTGGTTTTCGCCGTAACCCTGGGCGGTTATGTTGCCCTCGGACACGCTCTGCGCAACGAAATAATCACGCACCGCCCCGGCACGCTCCTCGGAAAGCTTCTGGTTATATTCGTCGGAGCCTACATTATCGGTATAGCCTTCGACCTGGAGCTTCAAGCCTGGATAGGCGAGCAGGATGCCAGAGACCTTGGCGAGCTTCTCGCGGGCTTCTGGCTTGAGCGTGTACTTGTTGAAATCGAACAGGACGTCGGACATGTTCATGATGAGGCCGCGCGCGGTTTCCCTGGTCTGCAAGACTTCGCTTAATTGCTGACGCAAACGCTCGCGCATCTGCTCGGTTTGAAGCGCAGCCTGCTGCGCACCCAGCTCAGCTTGCTTCTGCGCATCTTGGGCTTTTTGTGCTGCGGCTTCTGCGCGGGCACGTTCTTCGTCCGCACGAGCGCGCGCTTCAGCCTGTTGTTGTGCGACAAGTTGCGACTGTTGGGCGGCAGCTTCGGCATCGCGGCGCGCCTGATCAGCGGCAGCATCGTCTTCGGCCTTTATCTTTCGAATGGTGATGATTCGCGCGTCTTCCGCAGCTTGCACGGCTTCACGCGCATAGGTGATGGTCTGCTTTCGATCCTTCTTGTGCTCGTCGAATTCCTGGGCATTCTGCAAAGCAGTCTTCGCCGAGGTCATGGTGTCGGCAGCATATTTGTCACCGCCGCCCGCTTCAGCAATCTGCACGGCGTTGACGGCTTCGTAGAGCTCCAGCGGGGAACGCTCGTTGCGGGTGATGGGATGCAGGACGGTGTGACGTCCCGCAGTTTCCTCATAAGCCCCGCGAGGCAACAGGGAGTAGTGGGCTGTGACCTGCTCGATTACGCCCTCGGTTTTGTCATTGAGCGCAACGTTCTGGGCAACGACGACGTCGCTCGGCATGGTGACCGCGTAGTAGGGTTCGGCTGTCACGATGAGGCCGAAGGCTTGCAAATCGGTAGTAACAGTAATTTGATTTTTGTCTTTCGAACCGGTGGGAAGCACTTCGCCGAGGTTGATGGGTCGGCCTTCGGGAGTGATGGCCCACAAAACATAAGTGAGATATTCAGTGCCAAAGCTGTTCGCCGGCGTCAGGTGCTCGAAATTCGCATCGATGACGGTGCGCCCGGCGCGAGCCTCTACCTTGGCATCGCCCCCCGCATCAGGCAACAGGCTGGTGCCCTGAAAACCAATTTTTGTGGCGCCACTGCGATGGAAGTAGTTGATTGCCGGAATATCGCGGCCAACAACTGTGATCTTGTAAAGCGGCTCAGATGTGTCGGACGAGGACTGCTGCATGGGTTGCACGACGGGCTGCTGCGGCTTTGTGGTGGGATTCAATTCCTGCGCGCCAATAAGGTTGGATATAGCGAATACTAGTCCAAGAGAGCCGTATTTGAATGCAGGTGGAAAGCGGTGCGAACGTTTGCCGATCATTGCTTGAACTCCGTCGTGTTTGCCCGATCCGTACACCACACTCGCGTCGCGCAAACGAGTAACACTTTGACCTCTGATAATGAATGGATGCCGCTGGCAGCGGCGCGTTGTCCGAAAATTGGTTGCCCGAGTTCAGCAATTTAATTCAAGCGATTGATAGCATGAGGCGCAGCCGAAAGTCCGGCGCAAAACTTTCGAAATGAATTGAGTTTTTCGCCGCCTGCACATGTATCTGCGTTTTGGTGCCCATGATCTTTGCGCTACTCGGTTCGTAGGCGACGGTCGGCGAAAGAGGCGGGAACACGGCAAAAAAGAACCCGCGCAAGTAAGCTTGCGCGGGTAAATCCGCTGGCGGCGCTAGCTGGCGCGCCGGCGCGGGTTAACGCCGGTGCGATCTTCAACCACGACTTGCGAATCGATCGCGTGCGGCATGCCGACGAGTTCTTCGAAGAGAGCGCGGTAATGAATCATCGCGCGACGCAGTTCTTCGGTCGTGGCTTGGCCGCTGAAATGGCGCAGAGCGATGCTGTGAGCAGCGCGGTAGTTCTGCACTACGACGGGGTGGTCGACAGAGATGTCCGCGGCGCGCTGTTCAAAGTCCCCCACGGGATAGCCGCAGGTGGCCATGACGTCACCGAGCAGCTGATCCGCTTCGGTGACTGCCCCAGCCGGCGCGTCAACGAAGTGGCTTTGAATGCGGCCCCACTCCCCGGCGTAACGGTCGCGCTCAAGAGAGGTGAGGGAGCGGACGTTGAGCTTGTGGACGCGCTCACTCCGTTCCGCGAGACGGGCTTCGGCTTTGGAGCGTCCTCCAACCTCGGCTAGGGTGCGATCATACTCAGGGCCGAATTGCGCGCGAAGGCGCCGGGTGCGCCGGCGATTGAGTTCCCACACCACGATGAGGCCGATCACGACGAGCGCAATGACGGCGATGATGGCGACGATTCCGTTCGTGGTGAGATCAGGCATGTTGAAATTCATGATCAGACTCCTGGCGCAAGTTGAGCGCGACGAACTGCTCCGCGTATTTCCTCGGACCGATGCGGTCGCGTGGTCGAGGGCTCACAGTGTTGGAGCGACCGGAAGAGAGAGGGGTTGCCCGGATTTGTGGAATTGAGAGATTAAGGTTTTCTCCAAACAGGCGGAGTCATTGCAGCCATGATCAGGACGGCGCTTTCTTGAACCAGTCATCCCATCGATTCCAGCTTCGGGTTCCACCTTCGATTTAAGACGGAAGAGAAATACTTTGGCAGGAAAAGCATTCTACCGGCTAGCGGCAATCATTTGCGCTGCGTGTTGCAGGCTCGTCTCAGTAACCTTCGCACCTGACAGCATGCGCGCAACTTCGTGGGTTCGGGCGCGATCGTCGAGAACGCGGATCTGCGTTTTGGTGCGGCCATGGTCTTCTCGCTTCTCGACTGCGAGGTGTTGATCGGCGAAGGAAGCAATCTGCGGGAGGTGAGTGACGCAGAGAACTTGCTGCGCGCGGCCGAGCGCTTTAAGCTTTTGGCCGACGGCTTCTGCGGCGCGGCCTCCGATGCCGATGTCGATTTCGTCGAAGACCAGCGTGCGCGGCGTGGTTTTTTTTCTGGTCTTTGACGACGACTCTTCAACGGCGACTTTCAAAGCGAGCAGGACGCGCGAGAGCTCGCCACCGGAGGCGATTTCCGTCAGAGGCTTGAGGGGCTCGCCTGGGTTGGTTGCGATGCGGTATTCGACTTCGTCCCATCCGGCGGAGGTCCATGCGGATTCCTGGTCTGTGGAGGTGATAGCGACGTTGAAGCGGACCTTCATTGCGAGTGAGTTGATTTGGGCTTCGGCGAGCTTGGCGAGCTTTTGTCCGGCGGCTTGGCGCTCGGCAGCCAGTGCGGCAGCGGCTTTTCGGTAGGCATTGGCAGCCTGATCAAGAGCTGAACGTAATGCTTTAAGAATCTCGTCGCGATCCTCAACTTCAGAGAGCTTGCGGGAAACGTCTTCACCGAATGCGATGACCTCGGCAACGGTTTGACCGTATTTGCGCTTCAAACGATCAAGAAGGGCAAGCCGGTCTTCGATTTCGGCCAGGCGCTCGGGCGAAGCTTGGATGCCCTCGGCGTAATCGCGGAGACCGATGGCGATGTCGGAGATGGAAGCACGGGCGGAGGTGAGCTGCTGGGCAGCTTCAGTAAAGCGGGCGTCGAAGCGAGCGAGTTCCTCGACATTGCGGAGAGCCGCACGGAGAGCGGCCTCGGCGCTGGTGCCGCCTTCGTAAAGCTGGTCGAAGGCAGTGAGTGCAGCTGAGTAAAGCTTTTCGGCGTTGGCAAGAACGCGCTTATCAGTTTCGAGAGCTTCATCTTCCGCAGGTTCGAGACGCGCCGACTCGATCTCCTGACGCTGATAGGACCAGAGATCGACCATGCGGAGGCGGTCCTGCTCGCCCTGCAGGAGTTCGTTGAGCTTATCCTGGGCGGCGCGCCATCGAGCGAATGCTTCGCCCACTGCGTCAGTGGAGATACCGGCAAAGCGATCAAGCAGGAGGCGTTGTTGTGTCTGGTCGAAGCTCGAGAGAGTCTCAGTTTGCGCGTGGACAAGGGCGAGCTCAGGAGCGAGCAGTTTGAGGACTTGGACGGTGGCGGGCTGATTGTTAACGAAGACACGACCCTTGCCTGTCGAAAGGATTTCCCGGCGCAAAATGATGTCGTTGCCCTCGGAATCGATGCCGTTTTCTTCGAGAACAGTCTCGGCGCCGGGGGTGGATTCAAAGACGCAGGAAACGACTGCCTTTTCAGCGCCATGGCGAACGAGGTCCGACGAGGACTTGCCGCCCATGAGGAGCGCGAGCGCGTCAACAAGGATGGACTTTCCCGCGCCGGTTTCACCGGTGAGCAGGTTGAGGCCAGGACCGAACGTCGCGATGGCATGATCGATGACAGCGTAGTTTTCGGCGCGCAGCTCGGCGAGCATAGGAGTCCCGATCGAACGTGGATGGTTGGGTGCGCGAGCCAAGTCTCTCACCCCGGTCGCAAGAACAAATTCGCGGCGGGCCGGGCACTCAACATCTAATTAGAATCCGAGCGCAGCATAGCATGAATGCCGAGGTTTAAGGGGTTGGCGGCTACAGCGAAGGGTTCAAAGGAGGCACCCAAAGGGTCACTTGGGGGCTGGGATGAGGTCTGATACCGTTGAAGATGAGGTGATTCGCCATTCTTACGGCAGCATTCGCATTCTTGTTGCAAGCTGATGGCGGCGCAGCAGCGCCGGCACAGGGGCTTAGCGCGCTTCCTTCGCTGATGAGCAACATGGGGCCGATCGCGATCGGCGTGTTGATCCTGCTGCTGATCGCGAGCCTTTACTCATGGACCGTAATCCTGGGAAAGATAGCGACGTTTAGAAAGGCGACCAAGGAGAGCAAAAGGTTTATCCGAGCGTTTCGCAAGGCGACACGGCTGCAGGAGATTGCAGGAATCGCCAGTGAGTGCACGGCCAGCCCGCTGGCACAGGTATTCGAGGACGTATACGAATCGTACAAGCGGCAAACAGGAGGATCGGGACCGCCGCGGAGCCTGGTGCCCATTGAGCGCACCGCGCAGTCGGCGTCGAGCGAGGCGGTCACGGCGCTGGAGCGGCGCATGACCTGGCTGGCAACCATTGGCGCAACCAGCCCATTCGTCGGGCTGTTCGGAACCGTGATGGGCGTAGTGGACGCGTTCCAGGGCCTGAGCAGCGGGGGCGCGGCAACATTGCGGGCTGTTGGCCCGGGCATCAGCGAGGCCCTGATCACAACTGCAGCCGGATTATTTGTGGCAGTGCCGGCAGTGGTTGCCTACAACCAATTCACGGCACGCATCAGGGTCTTTGCCTCCGCAGTGGATGATTTTTGCCGCGAACTGCTGAATTCGCTGGAGGAGATTCCTATGCGGGCAGCCCCGCCTGCTCCGCCGCGACCACCAATCGACGCTCCGCGAGAGGCAGAGCGTGGCGCTTTCCGCTAACGCCGCGCGTGCGCAGATTGCTGTTCCTTGCCGCACGATGAAGTTCCCCAAAGAGGCCAACCTTGGCATTTTCAACGAATAACGGACAGACGCGCAGTTCGCTGGCGGACATCAACATTACTCCGCTGGTGGACGTGGTGCTGGTGCTGCTGGTGATCTTTATGATCACCGAGCCCGTGCTGCAGAGCGGCATTGAAGTCAACGTTCCGAAGACGCGGACCGTGAAGCAGATTACCGAACAACGGTTGGTGGTGACCATCGACCGCGATCAGAAGATTTTCCTGAACGATCAACCGATCAACATCCATGACCTGGCCCAAAAGCTACACCAGGCGGGCGCGGATCCGACGCACCAGGCGATCTATTTGCGAAGCGATGAGCAGGTGCCATTTGGAGCTTTCGCGAGCGTAATGGACGCCGTGAAGCAGGCGGGCATTACGAACGTGTCGATCGTAACCCAGCCGCTGGAGACGAAGACTTCGACGGGAAGCGGCGGAGAATAATCCCTACACGCGGTAGAAAGTCTCAAGCGATATGGATGGTGTTCTTGAAGGCGGCGCGCAGCTGGAACGGGAGCTGACACCGGAGCCGATTGCGGGTCCGGCGGCGGGCTCGATTTTGCTGCACCTGGGAATCGCAGGTGCACTTCTCGTGTATGCATGGACGATGGGACTATTTCAGCACAACATCTGGGGCAAGTCCGGTGTGGGCGGAGCGATGCAGGTGAGCCTGGTGAGCAATGCGCTTCCCTTGCCTGCTGAAGAGGTGAACAAGAACGTATTGGCAACTGAGAAGCCCAGTAAAGCCCCTGCTCCTCCGGCCCCAAAAGAACAGCAGAAGGTGGACCCGATGGCGGTCCCGATCCTGGGCAAACAGGTGAAGCCCGAAGAGCAGCAGACTCCTAAAACGCCGCCGCATCAGCCGCCGCCCGTAGCGCAAAATCAAGCACAGTTCGGTGAGCAGTCAGGCTCGAATATGCCGCGAACGATAACGCAAACCGGGTCGAATGGACCGGCCTCAGTTGGCGACAACGGGTTTGCGAATTTGTTTGCGTACTATGTGGAAGGAATTAACCGCAAGATGAACCAGACTTGGAACAGGTTCGAAGTGGATCCGCGGACACCGAAGGGCATTCGGGTATACCTGACCTTCACGATTCACAAAGATGGCAGCGTGAGCAATATACGGTTGGACCGGTCGAGCGGTAGCCCCACGCTGGATGTTTCATGCGAGCGCGGCGTGCAGCGCGTTGACACGTTTGGCGCATTGCCGCAGCAATATAATCAGAGCACGCTGCAAGTCTCGTATTACTGCGAATACTGAACCGGGGTTATTGGTCCGTTTCTTCGGTTACAGCCGAGCAACTGCGGGAAATTCGAGAAAATTCGCCGGGTTGCATGAGCCGGCGCGTTACTTCTGGAGGTTCACTTATGGACACGGCTAGCCACGAACGAGCATCTAACATTTTGTAGTGTTAGGCGTCCTCGAAAACCATGCGCATTAAGCCATGCGCATCAGCATCCGTTAGTGAAGAGGAAGGATTGCACACCGCATGAAAGCAATACTCCGGGTATTCCCCCTGATTCTGCTTACCTTGGCGTATTTTTCTTCGCCACGACTGACAGCCCAGGACTGGGTACAAACGGGAACCAATCTAGGCAACGAACGCATCCGCCTGGCAGCGGCAGATTTCAAGCCTGTGGGCAACGATCCGCAGACAACAGCGCTCAAAGCAGTCTTCGACTCAACACTCTTCAACGACCTGACGAACGCGGGCATCTTCGAGATGGTGTCAAAGAGCCTGGCTCCGCAGACCATGCCTGGCTCGCCGCAGGAGATCGTGCTGTCGCAGTGGTCGTCGGCGCCAGCGAACTCAGCCATGGTGGCGTTTGGCGCGTTCTCAGCAGACAATGGGCGGCTTGCCATATATGGCTGGCTTTCTGATGCCCGCAGTGCGACGAGTCCGCCAGTGCTGGCCAAGCAATATAACGATGCTGCCAATCAGGACATGGCGCGCACGCTTGCGCATCGATTCGCCGACGACATCATCGAGCGGCTGGGCGGCGGAATCAACGGAATTGCAGAAACCAAACTCTACTTTGTGAGTAACCGCACCGGCTCGAAAGAGATCTGGGTGATGGATTACGACGGTGCGAATCAACACGCTATTACGCACCTGGGCACCATTTCGATTTCGCCGCGCATTTCGCCTGATAACTCGCGCATTGCGTTTGCTTCGCTGGGAAGCGAAGGTTGGGCTATTCGCATGTTTTCGCTCGACCTGGGGCGCCCGGTTGGTTTCTCAGCGGGCACGGCAAATGGAAGCAATCAATCTCCGGCTTGGTCGGCGGACGGAACAAAGATCGCGTTCTCCTCGGCGCGCTCCGGGCATCCGGAGATCTGGGTTTCCGATGCGAGCGGCTCCAGTGCTCATCGGCTGACCAGCTTCGCCTCGGATGTGTCGCCAGTTTGGAATCCTCGCACGGGAACACAGATTTCGTGGGTGAGCGGGCGTACTGGAGAGCCGCAGATCTACATCATGGATCAGGATGGCTCCAACGTGCAGCGGATGACCGATGGGGGGTATGCCATTTCGCCATCATGGTCGCCCAACGGGGCGATGCTCGCTTTTAGTTGGAACCGCAAATACGGCCCCGGAGATCCGGGCGGGCAAGACATCTACGTGATGGACATCGCCAGCAAGCGCTGGCTGCAGACGACGCACGAAGCGGGAAGCAACGATTTTCCGTCGTGGTCGCCGGATGGGCGACACATCGTGTTCCAGCGGCAGATCGGGCACCGCACGCAGATCTGGTCGATGCTGGCCGATGGAACGGACCAGCATCAACTGACGTACACCGGCGATAACTCGATGCCGAACTGGAGCTTTAAATGAGGTTTGCCGCATGCGGCTGTTCGGCGCAGGTGTATTTCATCATGGGAACCGGTTTCCCTGATTGATGCACTATCATTTTTGTGGGGCATTTGTTGCGGCAAAGCCCGACGGCGCGCGAGATGATGAGAAAGGTCGCTCACCCGGAAGTCTGACTTGAGGTTTTTCTCGGAAGGAGTATTCACTTGAATCCACGGAATCGTTTTTCGATCTCAGCTTTTGCACTTCTCGCGGTGGTCGCTGTTTCGGGATGCCATAAGAAGCCGCTAGCGCCCCCGCCCGAAGAGACGGCTCCGGCGGCAGCACCTGCTGCTCCGACCGCACAATTAACTGCGACGCCGACAGTGATCTCGGCCGGCGACCAGGTGCAGTTGACTTGGCGCACCACAAATGCCACATCGATCATGATTGAGGGCATTGGCGATGTTCCTTCAGTGGGCGTAAAAAGCGTAAATCCCTCCGAGTCGACCAGCTACCATCTGGTCGCGCGGGGCGAGGGCGGCGTAGCCGACGCAACGGCGCGCGTAACTGTGAACCCGGCGATTGGAATCAGCGTACCGAGCAGCAGCGCGAGCGATGCAGACATGTTCAAGGCGAATGTGCAAGACATCTTCTTCGATTACGACACATACGATATTCGCGGCGACGCACAAACCACACTGTCCAAGGACGCCGATTTTCTGATTGCGCATTCCCAGATCAAGATTGTGATTGGCGGGTACTGCGACGAGCGCGGCTCAGACGAGTACAACCTCGCGCTGGGCCAGAATCGCGCCCAGGCAGCAAAAACCGCGTTGGTTACCGCTGGCATCGCGGCCGACCGGATTCGCGTAATCAGCTACGGCAAGGAAAAGCCGTTCTGCACCGATTCGAACGAGCAGTGCTGGCAATTGAATCGCAGAGATGGATTCGCAATGGACAGGTAAGGCTGGGCGTCGGGCTTAGTTGAGGCTGGGAGATTGAGAGTTGTTTTATCCCGGGTCTCGGAATCGAGATCTCCGCCCTTCGAACGAAAATCTGTCCGTGGGTACCCTAGACCTGGGGCGCCAGCGAGCAATCCTGATCTGGAATAAGGAAGGTTGAAGCATGGTTAAATCAGGCACCATTCGCAATCGTCTGCTTGCATCTGGGTTGCTGAGCCTTGTTTTTGTCTCGGTCCCAGCACCCGCGCACGCGGTTTCAAAGGACATGGTGGAGCTGCAAACCCAGGTGCAACAGCTGCTCGACATGGTGCAGCGGCTTCAATCCACAATGGACTCGCGCTTTGGCGTGATGCAGCACCTGGCGGAGCAGACCACTGATGCCGCCAACCAGGTAACGGCTTCAGTCGCTGCCATACAGAAGAAGCTGGACTCGCAAAGCGAAGCGGCGAACGGCAAGGTGGATACAGTCTCAGGGCAGGTGCAATCGCTGAACGACTCAGTAGATGAGCTCAAGGCGCGCATCGCCAAGTTGGACAAAACGCTGCAGGACATGCAGGCACAGTTGCAAACTATGCAGACGCAGGCCGCACAGGCGCCGCAAGCTGGAATGCAGCCGGGAGGCGCGCCCCCTCCGGCGCCAGGCCAGGATGCAGGCCAGCCGGCCCCGGTGGTTCCGGGGGGCGCGCCAGCCGCCTCTCAAGCGCCGCCGCTGCAAGAGACGTTACAGGCCGGCGTTCGCGACTTCAACGCAGGACGCTCGCAGGTGGCCGCCGGAGAGTTCCAAGACGTTGTGCACTACTATCCGCTGGATGACATGGCTGGCACCGCGCGGTTTTATTTGGGCGAGATCGCTTACCAGCAGCAGGATTATGCAAACGCAATCAGCGACTACAATGCCGTTCTGGAAGGATTCAGCGGCAATGCGAAAGCCGCTGCAGCGCAGTTGCACAAAGGATATGCGTTGCTGGCAACGGACAAAAAGGATGCGGGGGTTCGCGAGTTGCGGCTGTTAATCCAGCGGCACCCGCAGACGCCGGAAGCACGCGCGGCGCGCAGCAAACTGAATGAGTTGGGCGTGAAGATTGTGCCGGCTGCAGCGACGCACTAGGAGTTTGCGTTTGAAACGCAAAAGCCCCGCGACAAGCGGGGCTTTTTGTTGCGCAAACAGACCATTAGCTTTGCGCTGGAGCTGGGTTGGCGGGGGCAGCATTCGTCTGAGCCGCTGCCGTCGCGGTTACACTCTTGTGATGGCGGACATCAGCACCCTGCACCCAGAAAATGACATCTTCTGCTATGTTTGTGGCGTGATCCCCGACGCGCTCCAGGCTACGGCAAATCATGAGCGCATTGAGAGCCTGGGGCGCGATGTGACTCTGCTCTTCCATGACCTGAGTGAGGGCCTTAAAGGCTGAGCGATTCATCTGGTCGACAGCGTCGTCCATGGTGAGCACGCCCCGGGCCAGCTCGGCGTCCCCTTCAATAAAGGCCTGCAGGCTTTTACGCACCATGTCGGCCGCCATCGTCGCCATGCGGGGAATATCGACAGGAAGATCGACGGCGGCCATCCGCTCCAGGTGGCGCACGCGGTCACTAATGCTTTTGGCGGCGTCTCCCACGCGCTCGAGGTCGGCGTTTATCTTGATCACGCTGAGGATGAAGCGAAGATCGATGGCCATGGGCTGTTCCATAGCGAGCAGGTCGAGCGCGGCCTGATCGATGTCGCGTTCCATCCGGTTGATGGCGATCTCGCTGCGGCTGACCAGGTCGCAGATCGACAGGTCGCGAACCCGGTAGGCCTCGATCGCGCGCTGGATGGCCTGCTCGGCGAGCCCGGCCATGACCAGGAGATTCTCTTTCAAATCTTCCAGGCTTTGTTGAAAGCGTATGCGTGTCATCCGAACCTGCCCGTAATGTAATCCTCCGTGCGCTTGTCAGAAGGATTCGTAAAGATCTTGTGGGTCGAATCGAACTCGACCATGCGGCCGTTGAGGAAGAAGCCGGTCTTCTCTGCCACGCGAGCCGCCTGCTGCATATTATGCGTCACAATCACGATCGTGTACTGCGACTTTAGTTGGAAGATGAGATCTTCTATTTTGGAGGTGGAGACGGGGTCCAGAGCGGAAGCCGGCTCATCCATGAGAAGCACTTCCGGGTCGACCGCGAGGGCGCGGGCGATGCAAAGCCTCTGCTGCTGGCCGCCGGAGAGGCTGGCGCCGGATTTCTTCTTCAGATCGTCTTTCACCTCGTCCCAGAGGGCGGAGTTCTTGAGCGATTTTTCGACGATCTCGTCGAGGGACTTGCGATTGGAGTACCCGTTGAGCTTGAGGCCGGCAGATACATTGTCGTAGATGGACATTGTGGGAAAGGGATTGGGACGCTGGAAGACCATGCCAACGCGGCGACGGATTTCTACCGGTTTGGCGTCGGAATAGATATCGATGTCGCCGATGCGTACTACGCCGGTGACACGGGCGACGGGGTTCGTTTCGTGCATGCGGTTGAGGCAGCGTACGAAGGTACTCTTTCCGCAGCCGGAAGGACCAATCAAAGCCGTGGCGTGATTGGCCGGGATATTCAGGTTAATGTCCTGCAGCGTATGATTCGCGCCGTACCACGCATTCAGGTTGGTTACCTCGATGCCAACACCCACTTAGCTTGCCCCTTTCAAAACGCCTCGGCTGGTTACGTAGCGCACCAGAGAAACCGCAAGCACAATAAGGACAATCAGCACCAGCGCTGCCGCCCATGCTAGCCGTTGCTGGTCTTCGTAGGGGGAGCTCGCGTATTTAAAAATCTGCAGCGGGAGCGCAGCGATCGGCTCGTTAAGGCTGGTGCTCCAGAACTCGTTGCCCAGCGCGGTAAAGAGCAGCGGCGCGGTTTCGCCGGCTACGCGTGCAAAGGCCAGCATGCAGCCGGTAATGATGCCGGGCGAGGCGGTGCGCACCGTAATCGAAAGCACCGAGCGCCAATTGGGGACGCCGAGACCCAGCGCAGCTTCGCGCACATTGTGCGGCACCATCAGGAGCATTTCTTCGGTGGTCCGGCAGATCGTGGGAACCATCATGATACCCAGCGCCACACCGCCAGCGAAAGCTGAGAAGTGCCCAAGAAACGGAAGCCAACCTACGTGAGGGCTGACGATCAGCGCATAAGCTGCGATGCCCATGACAATCGACGGAACGCCGTTAAGCACGTCGGCGGTAAATCTTACAGCCAGGGCCATTTTGCTGCCACGGCCAAACTCCGCCAAAAAGATACCGCCGCCGATGCCGACAGGCACGCCAATGATGCTAGCCAATCCGAGCAAGACCGCCGAGCCGACGATGGCATTCGCCATGCCGCCGCCGCTCTCACCTTCGGGCGCGGGAATCTTGGTAAAAAAGTTCAAATCGAGCGAGCTAGCGCCCTTAACAACGAGCTCAATGAAGATCACCCCAAGCGGCAGAATGACAAGGATGGTGGCCAGGATAGCCAAACCCGTAACGAAGTGGTCGGTGACCCCACGGAATTTGGATCGAAGCTGGAATGCGTTACTGCTCACTCGAGTCTCCTTAACGTGCCTGCGCCGGCGCGCCGCGCGTAACAGCCCAAACCAGCAATTGGGCAATCGCGTTAACGATAATGGTGACGATAAAGAGCGCCAGGCCAATTTCGATCAAGGCGCTGCGATGCAAATCGCTGGTGGCTTCGGCAAACTCATTAGCAATGACCGACGCCATGGATGCGCCATTGGACAGCAGCGATCGGTGAATCTCGGGCGTGTTTCCAATGACCATCGTGACAGCCATGGTTTCGCCAAGCGCGCGGCCAAGGCCGAGAATTATGCCGCCGACGATGCCGATGCGCGCATTGCGCAAGACACCCATGCGAATCATCTCCCAGCGGGTGGCGCCGAGCGCAAGAACCGCTTCGCGCTGCGAATGCGGTACCGCGCTCATGACTTCGCGCGTAAGAGAAGAGATGATGGGCAGAACCATAATGGCGAGAATGACGCCAGAAGCGAAATAGCCAAAACCAGTGGGGTTGTCGTCCGAAACGAGGCCTGTCCAGCCGAAAGCACTAATCAGCAATGGATTCACATGCTCGCGCAGCAGCGGCACGAGAATGAAAAAGGCCCACAAGCCGTAGATGATGCTGGGAATGGCGGCTAGCAGTTCCGTAAGGAATGCCAGAGGCGCGCGCAGCATCCGGGGACACATCTCCGTGAGGAAGACAGCTACCCCGATGGCCAGAGGAACCGCAAGCAGCAACGACAGGAACGAGGTCACCAAAGTGCCATAGATGAAGGGCAAAGCGCTGAAGTGGCCGTTGACGGGATCCCAGTATTGCTTCTGTCCGGTTACGGGATCGGAGTATGCTGTGTAGAAAAATTTCAGCCCGGATTGCGCCCATGTAAGCTGCGACTTGCTGATTAGCTGATAGGCAATTAAAGCGACAATGACGAAGATACTCATGGCGCAGAGCATCATCAACATATGAAAGGCCCTGTCGGCGAGGGCGGAATTTCCTCGGGCAAGGAGGAATCGGCGAATCTCTGACTGCTTATGCGCCGCCGCGACACCCTGCTCCGGCGCTGGAGCGGGTTCAGGTTGAGGCTGAGATTGGGTGATGTGAATCTCTGGCACGATGGCGTCCACATCGAACAGGCTACCGGGGAAATATGAACGAGAGGTTACACCAAAGCAAAATCAAGCGCATACGAGAGAATTCTGTGGGAAATATGTGGAGCGGGCGGGAGCGGGCAGGAGATGAGAATCTGGCCAGCGCGCGGACACCCGGTGGCAATGGCCGGGAGCCGGTTCGATTTCGGACAAGCGATGCATTTCGGCTGATCGATGATGAACCTGCTTTGAGGCCAGCGCCTCTCTTCGATGCCCGGAAGTGAAGAAAATCGATTCACTGCACTGGAAACAGTGTATTCTCTTGCCAGGGGGAGTGTTCTAACTCCAACATGGCAAAGGGGAAGAGCACAGGGGCGACAGGTCACATGAACCTGCGCATGCTTGCCGAGCATCTGGGGCTCTCCCAGACAACGATTTCGCTTGTCCTGAATAACTCCCCATCCGCGAAGTCGATTCCACAGGAGACGCGCGCCAGAGTAGTTGAAGCTGCGAATCGGCTTAACTACCGGCCGAATTACTTCGCCCGGTCGCTGCGGCAAAGCCGGTCAATGAGCGTGGGAGTGCTGGCACCCGACCTGAGCGAGGGATACTTTACCCGGGTCATGAGCGGTGTGGTTGAGGAATTGACCGCGGCTAAATACTTCTACTTCACTGCGTGTCACGACTGGAAGAAAGAGCTGATTGAGAAGTATCCCCGCATGTTGGTGGATCGCGCCGTGGACGGATTCCTGCTGCTGAATACGGCGGTGGACGAGTTGGAAGTTCCTGTGCCGGTCGTAGCCATATCGGCGCACAGCGCGGCGAAGAACGTGACCAACATTGTGCTCGATCATCACTTGGCGGTGAAGCAGGCACTGGAACATTTGTACTCGCTGGGGCACCGGCGCATTGCCATCTTGCGCGGCCCGCGCGCGATTCCGGACTCGGAGTTCCGCTGGGAGAGCGTGCAGCAAGTGGCGAAAGAGATCGATCTCAAGCTCGATCCGTCGCTGGTGATTCGTATCGATTCGGCTGCGTGGTCCATGAAGGCCGGACAGCACCCGATGGCTCCAGAGATTGGTTTCAAGCCGATGCAGGCGCTGCTGGAGAAAACTCGCGCGTTTACCGCGGTTTTCTGCTTTAACGATATTTCGGCGATTGGAGCCATTCGCGCACTGCGGGACGCGGGGCTCAGCGTGCCGGGCGATGTTTCCGTCGTTGGCTTCGACGATATTCTTTCGGCGGCTTATGCGACGCCGTCCCTCACCACCGTCCGGCAACCGCTCGCAGAGATGGGCCGTCGCGGAGCGCAAGTCCTGCTGGAGCGGATTGCCAATCGCGATAAGGTCTTCCCTGCCGAAATCGTGATGAGCCCTGAGCTGGTAGTGCGGGAGTCGACCGGGCAGGCGCGAGGCGGAGCGTAGTCAGCGCGTCAGGAGCAGGCGGCCTCAAGCCAGCGGCTGACGTAGACCTGGGCGTGAGCCTCACCGCAATAGTGGCGCGCGCCGGGCGCATCGGCTGCTTCCTTGGTCCACTTGAAGATCGTTAGTTGCTCGCTGTTGCAGCGGATGACGATCCACCGCATAGGATCGTCACTCTCTCGGCCGCAAATCTCACATCGATAAATGGTGCCAATCATAAAGTGACCTCGAATTGGGGAATGCAGGAAGATGGGACCCGAGCGAACGAGGGAACAAGAAGATAAGTCTACAAGAAAACCGGAGCCGAATACCGCAGATAACGATACCGATTCTCGCTAAAGTATGACTCACCCACAATGGACCTTGCACTTATTCCAGCATCTGCAGGTCCAGCGGCTCGACGAGCATGCAATCCATGGCGCTGACCGGAGCCAACGCGCGCTGCAACGCAGAGGTCTTGCACGGCTCGACGGTAACGACGAAGGGCAAAGCATGCGCGGGATAGCCAGGCTTTTGCACGATGGCGCGAATATTGATTTGCTCCTTGGCGAGCGCTGTGGTGATGGCCGCGACGATTCCGGGCCGGTCAACAACAAGGAAGCGGACGTAATGGGGAACCTCGAACTCAGCGCCAACTCGCGCCGGAGCTGAAGGAATTTCGACCCGCCGCGAACCATGAGCAAGCGCGAGCAGGTCGCTGACGACGGCAACTGCCGTGGGTTGGCCGCCTGCGCCGTGGCCGGAGAAGACCACATCGCCACCATAGTGGCCGCTTGCGATGACCATATTCTCAGTTCCCTGCGACCAGGCCAGCGGCGAACGCTGCGCGACGAGCATGGGACCGACGGTAGCGGCAAGCCGCCCCTGGACCTGCTCAGCGCGCGATACCTGTCGGATAGTACAGCCCAGGTCGCGTGCATAGCTGAAGTCGACGGGCGTAATGGTGGTGATGGGCCTGGGCAGGATTTCTTCGGGATCGACCTGAACGCGCAGCGCAAGGCGCATAAGGATCGCCAGCTTGGCGCGGGCATCGAATCCACCAACATCTTCCGTCGGGTCGGCCTCTGCGTAGCCTTTGGCCTGAGCCTCGGCCAGCACGGTCGCATACTCCACGCCTTCCTCCATTTTGCTGAGGATGAAGTTGCATGTGCCATTAAGTATGCCCTGAATATGCTCGATGCGGTCGCCAGCCAATCCTTGTTCCAGGCCCGGGATCACCGGGATTCCGCCGGCGACAGCGGCGCCATATTTGATATGGCCTCCCTTGGCGGCGGCCAGACGCTCGAGATCGACACCGTGAAAGGCGATGAGCTTTTTGTTGGCGGTGACAACGCTTTTTCCGGCTTCGAGCGCGCGGCGCACCCAGCTTCCTGCGGGATCGAGACCGCCGGCCAACTCCACGATGACGTCCACGTCCGAGGCGAGCACTGCATTGGCGTCTTCACTCCACACAATGCTCGACGGAGCCCAATCGGCGCGCTTGCGCGCGACACCACGGTTGAAGACATGGGTGAGCTCGAGTCCTTGCGGTTTGGATTCGACGAGGATTCGCGCAACCGAACTCCCCACGGTGCCAAAACCAAAGATTGCGATGCGCAGAGGACGCGCGATGCCGGTCTTGCCTGCATCGAGGGCGGCGGCTTCAAGAGGTGATGCGGAACTGTGCATTTCAGCTAGTAGACTTTCCTTTGATCGTTACCGATGAGTCGAACCGAGCAACACCTTGATGATACTCGAACGAGGACTGGAGATCAGGAATCGGCGCGGATCGGGCCGAGGATACAATGGCGAGACAAATTGGCGACAACATGCTGTTGACTGTCTGCTAGCATTGGATTCTGATGCGGCGCGGCTTCTCCATCTTCCTGATCCTGTTCTTCGGACTCGGGCCGCTGTCGGCCTTCGTCGACGGCAGCGCGGACGCAGGCTTGCCGCCGTGCTGCCGCCGGCACGGAGCGCACCACTGTGCAATGTACGCACAGATTATGGCCCTGCGAGCGGGCCGTGGCATCGATCCGAAGCCGAGCTTTTCCGCTCCACTCACCTGCCCGCTCTATCACGGTCCTACACTCTCGATGCTGATGCCGGCTCACGCGCTGACTCCCGCGGCGGCGAGTTTTCGCGCTGAGTTCACGCGTACTCCAGCTCCCGCGTTCGAGCGGATGGGGGCCTATTCTCACCCGAGCTGCGCGCATTCCGGACGCGGCCCTCCCTCCACGGACCTGAGCTAACTCACACGCTAAGATCGTTGCCCCGGAGTTGAAGAGCACTCGTCTGCGCGCTAGAACACCAGTTTTTCGTTCTGTTGCGATGCGGATGCGTAGTGCTCGGGGACGAGGGTTGGTCTTGAGCGGATCTGCAAATCGTTATCGGGCAATGTTGTCGCGCCTTTGAAGAGCGCGACCATCGCCCACGCTCGCAATCGACTTCTCCGGAGGATGTTCATGCGTCGTCATTTCTTCCTTCTATTTCTTCTGTTACTCGGCACTTCCATTCCCGCTTTTGCCACTGTCTTCGGCACCGTGCACGGTGTTGTACACGATTCACAGCACCGGCCCATCGTCGGCGCTGCCGTCACATTGCAAGCCGCTGATTCCGATTTTGTCTTGCATGCCAAGACCGACGCTGACGGTGAATTTGAGTTGCCGCAAACGCCCATCGGGGTATACCGGTTGAGCGTTGTGGCAGCCGGCTTTGCCGGTGTGGCTGAAACGCTGACCATTGCATCAGGGACGAATCCCGTGGTGCATATTCCACTTGTTGTAAGCGGCGGCACGCAAACGGTTGAAGTGCGCGGTACGATGAGCGCGGCCGACACCGTGACGCCGGAGACGCTGATCACGCGCCAGACGATCGACGAAACGCCGGGTGCGGACCGTACTATTGGCACTGAGATGATTACCGACTACGTGCCGGGCGCGTACATGACGCACGACATGCTGCATATGCGGGGCGGGCACCAGACGAGTTGGCTGATCGACGGAGTGGCGATTCCCAATACCAAGATCGCGTCGAACGTGGGCCCGCAGATCGATCCCAAAGATATCGATTCCCTCGAAACGCAGAGGGGCAGCTACGACGCCGACCTGGGCGACCGTACTTACGGAATGTTCAACGTGCTGCCGCGCAACGGATTCGAGCGCAACCGCGACGGCGAGCTGCTTATCTCCGCTGGAAACCTCTACACAGGCGAGGCGCAGGTATCGCTTGGGGATCACTCGGAAAAGACCGCGTGGTACGCGAGCGCAACGGGGTCGCGGTCAAATTATGGACTGGCGACGCCAGTAACTGCGATCTACCACGACGCAACCAATTCGGGGAGCGGGTTCGCATCGCTCATCCGCAACCAGACCCCGAAGGATCAGCTGCGCCTAGACGGGCAGTACCGGCAGGATTTCTTTCAGGTCCCCTTCGACCCGAGCCAAACGGATTACGAATGTGACTCGGGCTACTACTGCAGCGCAGGACTGCGAGATGCGCAGTCCGAGCGAGATGCGTTTTTTATTGGGAACTGGGTTCACACGATCTCGCCCAAGGCGCTGGTTTCGGCGGCGCCGTTCTCCCACTTCAATCAATCGGATTACGATTCGCGGCCGAATGACAATCCGGTGGCGACGACCTGGCACCAGAACTCGAACTATGCGGGCGCGCAGGCCGATGCCCGGTTCGATGCGGGTTGGAACAGCTTTTCCGGCGGACTGTACTCGTTCTACCAGAAGGAGAGCGATCTCTTCGGCGTGATGGTCAACGATGGCAGCGGTCCCTCGCAACCCAACACGCCGGCAAACGCCAATGCAGGGCTCTTGGAGTTTTCTGTCGGTGATCACCTGCGCCTCGGTCAGTACGTAACGCTGCTGGGCGGGGAGCGCTTCTCGGTCTACCGTGCAGAGCTGAACGAAAGCGCGGTATATCCGCGCCTAGGAGCTACGGTGCGGATTCCGCGGCTGAACTGGGTGCTTCGCGGATTCTACGGGCACTTCTTTCAGCCCGCGCCGATCCTCACCGTGTCGAGTTCTGTGCTCAACTACGCCAACAGTCTCGGTGGCGGCGAAGACACTTTCACACCGTTGCCCTCTGAGCGCGACGAGGAGCACCAGTTCGGCATCGAGATTCCGTTTCGAGGCTGGGTGCTTGACGTGGATTCTTTCAAGAATCGCGTGAATAACTTTCTTGATCACTCGAACCTGGGCGAATCGAATATGTACTTCCCCATAGCAGTAGATGGAGCGCTGATCCGAGCGTGGGAGATGACGCTGCACTCGCCGGCGCTTTGGCGCTACGGGCAGTTTTATGTGACCTACTCTAACCAGATCGCCGAGCAGCGCGGCGCCATTATCGGCGGATTTACGTGTTCCCTGGCGGGCGATCCCGCCTGCGATCCTGGGGACTTCGATTACTCGCCCGTGGATCACGATCAGCGCAACACGCTGAACACGGGGTTCACGGCAAGGCTTCCGGCGCGCACATGGTTTGCAACAAATGTGTACTACGGGTCAGGATTTACAAACGGGCTGGCAGGAGCGGATGAAGGCCCGTACAACGGAACCTATCTGCCGGCGCACACAACATTCGACTCTTCGGTGGGGCACTCTCTGGGCGAGCGATGGAAATTCTCAGTGACGGCGATTAATGTGACGAATCATCGTGTGCTGCTGGATAACTCGATCACAATCGGCGGATTTCACTGGAACGATCCGCGAATGATTGCAGTGGAGGCGCGGTACCGGTTTCATTTTTGAGGCGTGGAGTGCTAGTCCCGTACCTCAAACAACCCTGGAAGGACTTCGCCGGCTTTTCCTGCGACGATCTGCGTGAAGGCTTCAGCGTTGAGCGGTCGCTCGGGGCCGACGTAGACGGTTCGAGCACCGGCCTGGCGAGCCCAATGGACGAAGTTGGCCGCTGGATACACGTTGCCCGAAGTGCCAATCACCACCATCAGCGTGGATTTTTCGATCTCGCGCTCGATGCGGCGCATTTCAAGCGGCATTTCCCCAAAGAAGACGATATGAGGACGCAGGCGGCCGCCGCAAGAGCATCGGCCAACCTCGTCGAGGCTGGTGTAGATTGCGCGGTCTTCGACGGGCGGCGCTCCGCACTCGTATTCGCAGCGTGATCGGGCCAATTCGCCATGCATGTGTTGAAGATGAACACTTCCGGCACGCTCGTGCAGATCATCGACATTCTGCGTGCAGAGAAAATAGCGGCCGGGAAGCCGGGCTTCGAGGTCGGCAAGAGCGAAGTGCGCGGGATTGGGCTGAGCTTTTTGCCCTGCAGCGCGGCGTGCGGAGTAGAAGGCCCAGACGCCTGCCGGATCGCGTTGCCAGGCTTCGGGCGTGCATACGTCTTCAACGCGAAAGCCGGCCCACAGACCGTCTTCAGCGCGGAAAGTAGGCAGGCCGCTTTCTGCGCTGATCCCCGCGCCGGTAAGAACAAAGAGGCAGTCGCTAGCGGTGATGGAGATTATAGACATGGAATAACGGGTTTCCAGCCTTCAACTCTCAGCTTACAGCCGCGTGATATCGCAGATCTCAAAATCCAGACGTGGGACACCGTTGGATCGTGAGCGCGATTTTGATTGTGATTGAAACTCGCGGCTAGTGGCAAATTCCGCCCAAAAGGTAAAGGGATACGGGTGATCGCCCGTATCCCTGATGGATTTGGAGTTCCTGGAAACGCGCATACCTGCGCGTACCACCGAAATTGCGCTACTTACCCTTTGGCGGCTGGTTGGCGATGATCAAGCTTGAGATCTTGGCATATGTCGCGGCGGGAACGATGCCTTTGGTCTTGAGCTGGGTCTTGTTGGCGTAAGGGCGACCGGCGATGATCTTCGCCGAATAGGCGGTGCCCACACCGGGCAGCGCCTGGAGTTGAGCCGCGGTGGCGCTGTTGATATCGACTAGGCTGCTTGCCGCTGCAGTTGTTGCCGGCTTGGTAGCAGGCTTGGGACTTTGGGCGGATGCCGGGAGGACGCTGAACAGCGTGACGGCGAGGGCCAGAATTGCGGTTGATAGACGTGCAACTTTCATTGAATTCTCCTTGGCGTTCCTTGGTACGGCTTTCGAGAACTGCGAAATTGTAGCTCAGAGAGGCATACTTCGGCTTCGAGTTCCCCTGTTCTTGTTTATCGATTGAAGTAGGGTCGCTGGTTGCACAATGCTATAGTTTGCCGCCCAGGAGGCCTTCCACCGAGCCCAGCAAACCGCTCATTCCACCTGAGTCAGCCCCACCCGATTGCAGGCCGAGGAGAGGCAACACTTCAGCTTGCATCGATGGCGGAACTCTGGATGCAATGAAACTGGCGATTGCCTGGACGGCTGCCTGGGCTTGATCCGGGCTCAACCCGGCCTTCTGTTGTAACAAATCTGCTAACTCGTTCATAACGAACTTCCTTTCGTGAAACTCTAAATGGGCCGGAAGACCACGATTGGTTTCCGAGATTCGGTGAAGCGCACAAGGCTGCGAACGATGGACGGGATTCTGTCCTCACACTCGCCGTTTTTTCCCAAGACTCCGCCGGCACAAAAAATCGGACAGACCGGGCGCCTGACCAAGTCCATCCGACGAGGAAGCATAGCGTGGTGCCTGTCGGCTGATGGCGCAAGGGAGACGCTTCGTTGGAGTGCCCGATTTGCTGCTCGACGCCAGTCGTTCGAATTCTGGTCACGCGGGGGCGTGTGTTTGCGAACGGCGAGCCTGGGTGCAATGCCTGACGACGGCTCTTAACCCTGATTGTCTTTCTTTTCTTCTTCCTTCTTTTCGATGAAGTTGGTGATGGCTTCGGTTCCCTCGAAGCCGGCGACGGCTGCGACGCCTTCGGTGATGATGCCTGCATTCGGATCCAGTTTCTTGACGCCTTCTACGGCTGCGAAAGCTCCTGCTGCTTCTTCAAGGATTCCCATATTTCCCTCCAACGCGTTTGTCGAACGGGCAGATTCGGCGCAAACCCGGTTCGAAGATGCCCAAGAATAGCACTCGGGTTGGAGAGTTGGTCCCGGTTTTTTTCCACACCCGGCGGGCCGGTTTGGGACCGGCCTCCTTGCTGGGCGCCCAGCAAAGATCTGGCACAAAAAGGATCTGCCATGCGGCTAAGAGACCGCGCCTAGGCTCGATCGTCCTGCTGCTTCACATGGATGTGACAAGCTAAGGCTCAAAAATTCATCTGTCCGTTCGTCTGCGGGGCCTCTCCAAGATAGAAATATTCATGGCTTCGATCAGAATCGTGCTTGCTTGTCTACAGCTTCGAAGTGTAAAGTCCCCGAATGAATCTGGAAGAGACGACAGGCTGTCAGAACGCGAAATAGAAAGTTCGCGTTCAAGTCGAGCGCATCTCAGATTCGAACTCCCCGAATGAATCATCACGATTTGAAAGGAACCGCAATGAATATTACGAGACTCATCGGATCAGTGGCGCTCTCCGCAGGGCTGCTGGCTGCGAACGTCTGCGCCGCACAAGCCCCTGCCGGAGCGCCGGCAGGAGCCACTGGTCTGTGCAATGACGGAACCTACTTCATGGGCAAGATCAAGACTGGTGCCTGCAGTGGTCACAAGGGACTGAAGACCTGGTATGGAGTGCCCCCCAAGACCGCCAGCAAGCCCGCTCCCACTCCGGCAGCGAAAACCCCCTCAATGGCGAGCAGTCCATCATCCTCTACTTCGGCATCAACGTCGAAGCCCATGACGCCATCCACACCAGCAGCATCTACAGCCCCGGCCTCCACGCCCACAAAGTCGGCACCAGCTGCACCCCCCAAGACCAGCAGCAGCACCACGGCCCAGGCGCCGGGAGGCGGACCTGGCCTTGTATGGCTCAATACGGCGAGCAATGTTTATCATTGCCCGGGAACTCAGTATTACGGGAAGACCAAGGCCGGTTCCTACATGAGCGAAGCAGACGCAAAATCGAAGGGCGCCCACCCGGTGGGCGGCAAGCCTTGCAGTAAGTAAATCACCAAGAGAGCCACCAAATAAACTCGCCGCAAAGCAGCCAATGGTCGGCTCCGCGGCGAGTTTTCGTCTAGAGCGACGAATCCGGAATTCGCCAGGCGAGAACGGTTTCTTCTATGGCACGAGCAAAATCTTGCCGGTGGTTTTACGCGCTTCAAGATCGATTTGGGCCTGCGCGGCATTGGCCAACGGATATGTGTGCTCAGTAGTGAGCTTAAGCTTGCCCGAAGCGGCCCAGCCAAAAACAGTCCCGGAGCGCCACTCGAGTTCAGAACGCGTGGCGATGTAGTGCCATAAAGTGGGCCGAGTGAGGAAGAGCGAGCCCTTGCTATTGAGTTGAATGGGATCGAACGGAGGAACGGGTCCGCTGGAGGCTCCGAAAAGAGCCATCATGCCGCGCGGGTGCAGGCAGTTGAGGCTCTGGTCGAACGTGGTCTTTCCCACCGAGTCGTAAACGACGTCGACGCCCTTTCCGTTTGTGAGGCGCTTGACCTCGGTTTCAAAATCCTGCTCGGTGTAAAGAATCACGTCAGACGCGCCGGCTTCGCGCGAGAGTTCGGCTTTGTCTTTCGTTGAGACAGTCGTGATGACGCGCGCGCCCAATTCCGCAGCCATTTGCGTGAGCAACAGACCCACGCCGCCGGCACCCGCGTGGACCAGAGCCGTGTCACCTGACTTGAGCGGATAGGTGGAATAGGCGAGGTAATGCGCGGTCATACCCTGCAGGAGAGCTGCAGCCGCATGTTCCATGCTCAATCCATCTGGAATCTTGACCAACTGCGCTGCCGGAACCAGTGCGTACTCGGCATAGCTGCCCATTAAACTTACCGATGCAACCGGATCGCCAGTAGTAAATCCCGTAACACCGGAGCCAAGCTCTTCTACAGTGCCCGCGCCTTCGCTGCCGGGTATCAGCGGGAATGAGGCTTTGTAGACACCCTTGCGGAAATAAACCTCGATAAAGTTGACACCGGTTGCCTCGAGGCGGACCAACACCTGTCCCGGGCCGGGCACAGGGATGGGCAGATCAGCGAGTTGGAGCACCTCGGGCCCGCCGGTCGAGTGAATCTGAATTGCTTTCATGACTGGGTTTAAGCATGAACCTTAAGGGTGGGGCGGCGCAAGGGAATTAGACGGTAGGAACACGAGGATCAGAGGTTGATGTGATTTGAGCGTTTCGCACGCAAGTGCGTCGAGGACCACGAACCGTGAACTGCGAACGAGTCTACGTTCTTACAGCATGCCATCCTGGCGCTCAGAAAGCAGACTCTGCTCATCGGCAGAGACGAGACGTACAAGACGGTCGACGGCGTATGACGCTGGGTGTTGGCTGCTGTAATAGTGGCGAACCTGGAGTTCACCGAGAAGACCAATCGCCACCAGTTGGATGCCGGCAACGATGAGCACGGATCCAATAACAAACATGGGGCCGTGGGCATGCATCACGTCAACCTGAGGATTGAAAATCTTGATTCCCAGGAGGGTTGCGGCCATGCAACTCCCAATGAACATGCTCAATGCTCCGAAGCCGCCAAAAAAGTGCAGCGGACGGCTCATGTATTTGAGCAGGAAGCGAATGGTCATCACGTCAAAGAAGACGCGGAAGGTACGTCCGAGGCCGTAATGGCTCCTGCCTCGCTCGCGGTTCGCGTTGCGGATGGGAATTTCGCAAATGGACGCGCCGTACCAACTGGCGAGGGCAGGAATAAAACGGTGCATCTCACCGTAGAGCGGAATGTTTTGGATGACTTCGCGGCGATAGGCTTTGAAGGTGGTGCCAAAATCGTGAAGAGGAATGCCCGACAGGCGCGCCATCAACCAGTTGGCGCAGGCTGAGGGAATGCGGCGCAGGAAGAAGTTATCAATACGCGTCTTGCGCCAGCCGGAGACGACATCGTAACCCTCGTCGAGCTTTTCAAGAAAAGCGGGAATGTCGTTGGGATCGTGCTGCAGGTCGCCGTCCATGGCGAGGATGAATTCGCCGGTGGCGTGGTCAAAACCGGCCGACAAAGCAGACGTTTGTCCAAAGTTGCGACGCAGCTTGACTACCAGCACGCGGCTATCGACGGCAGCGATCTCCTCAAGAAGCTTGTATGTCCGGTCACTGGACCCATCGTCAACCAGAACCAGTTCAAAAGAGTCGCCCACCTGCTCCATCACCTGTTTGAGGCGAGCGTAGAGGACGGTTACGTTTTCCTCTTCATTTTGAAACGGCACAACAATGGAGTATTTCGTCATATTGATCCTTTAGACGCCGATTCTGAGCGTGACGGATACTTTTTATTTGCCGAAAAAGACGCCGCTGGTGCGCTTTGTAATCCCGAACCACAAAGACGTATCCGAGAAGAACGCCGCTCACGTAAATCGTCTTCCCGCTATTGACCCAATTCATCCAGCATCGTTTGCATCTCACTGAGCGCATGACTATTGCCAGAACGCGCCGCGCAACCGATTCCGACCTTCAGCCGTTCAATCGCCTCAGGTTTTCTGTCCACTCCTGCCAAGGTACGCGCGGCCATGAAGTACCCGGGAGTGTAATCAGGATCGTTTGTCAGAAGTATATCGAACTCCGCCAATGCAGAAGCCGTGTCGCCCCGGCTGG
Organism: uncultured Occallatibacter sp.; assembly: GCA_964552975.1. GTDB lineage: Bacteria > Acidobacteriota > Terriglobia > Terriglobales > Acidobacteriaceae > Telmatobacter. The sequence continues at coordinate 35,973 of CAZKJB010000006.1, forward strand.
CGAGTTCCATAGCCACGCCGTATCGAGCGAAGCTGTTCTTCGGATCGAGCGACAGGATTTCCTTGAGACGGCTAATTTTGTCCATTTGCTCGCATTTGGCCCGATTTCAATGCTTTGGACCGGGAGGATTTGCGTAATTGGCTTGGATTGCCGAAACTGGAACGGGATGCCTTCGGCGGAATTCTCTTGCTGAACATTCCCCTGCCCCTATTGTAGCCGGATTCGAAATAAAGTTGGCAGAAAAGAGAGTGAATAGTGACTAAAGGGGAGATCGCATGAGCAGCCAGGAAACTCATCCAATGGTGCGCACGGTGGCGAGCACACAGTCAGAGATGACCGAGATTATCCTGCCCAACGACACCAACATGCTGGGTAACCTTTTGGGCGGCCGACTGATGCACTTCATCGATTTGACCGGCGCCATGGCGGCCTACCGGCACGCGCGCACGCATGTGGTCACCGCCGCGATGGACCACATCGACTTTATCCAGCCGGTGCGGCTGGGCGATCTGCTCACATTGAAGTCGAGTGTGAACCGCGCGTTTACATCTTCGATGGAAGTGGGCGTGAAGGTGTGGGCGGAGAACACGCGTACGGGCGCGGTATCACACGTGGCCAGCGCGTACCTTGTGTTTGTCGCTGTTGACGAGCACGGCCGTGTGCAAAAGGTTCCGCAATTGAAGCCGGAGACGCCGGACGAGGTGCGTCGCTGGGATGATGCACTGCGCCGCCGTGAGCACCGCGAACGCGAGAGTGCACGACGCAAACAAGCCAGGCTGGTGACGGCCGCACAGGCGGACGGGCGGGAAACGAGTTAAGAATAAAGGAGGGCCGCCAGTCGGCCGGCCCGCAATAACGATCGGTCATGCTCCCCTGCTCTTCCCTATGCCCGCATCCACCCCATCGCGAATGCGCTCCACCAAGTATCCGAGTCGAATTGTCTGTTTGACCGACGAGACTACCGAAGTCTTGTACATGTTGGGTGAGCAGGAACGGATAGTTGGAGTGTCGGGCTATTCGACACGTCCACCGGAAGCGCGGCAAAAACCGCGCGTGTCTGCGTTCCGGAATGCCAGGTTTGACGCGATCCTCGACCTCACTCCGGATCTGGTGCTGACCTTTTCAGACGTACAGGCTGAAATTACGCGCGAACTTGTTTTGCGTGGCGTGACAGTACTGAACTTCAATCAGCGGAGTCTTCAGGAAATCCTGGACATGATCGCGATGCTTTCGCGCATCGTGGGAAAAGAGGCTGAAGGGTTGGAACTCGTAAATAGACTTCGACAAGGCCTCGACGAGACTGCGGCGGCCGCGGCGGCTTTCAAGATTCGTCCGCGCGTCTACTTTGAGGAGTGGAACGATCCCTTGATCAGCGGGATCAGATGGGTGGAAGAGCTGGTCGAAATTGCCGGAGGCCGAACCGTTTTTCCAGAGTTGCGCGAATGCGGTAAAGCGAAGGATCGCGTCGTAGATCCGCTGGCAGTGATTGCGCGCGACCCGGAGGTCATCATCGCATCCTGGTGTGGCAGAAAAGTGAACAAGGAGGCGATTTGTTCCCGGCAGGGCTGGGAACAAATCACCGCCGTTCGAAATGAGCATGTCTATGAAGTAAAGTCCAACTGCATTCTGCAGCCGGGCCCCGCCGCCCTGACCGATGGAGTGCGGCAATTGCAAGCGATCCTCGCGCGTGTCGCGGGAGCGCGGGCTGCGACGGCGACTGACGACACAGGAATCGGCTCGGCTCGTCTCCTGTAAAATTGCAGTGAGGCCCTTCAGACCACGCGACCGTCGTTAACTGCGGGACGCATGCCGGCCAAGCGGCAAATTCCATTAACCGAAAGAGAAAAGGAGTCACTTTAATGGCGCATTCTCATGCCACGCCTTCGCCGGTGGCGTTACCCGGAGTTTCTAAGATCGTCGCGGTGGGTTCCGGTAAGGGTGGCGTGGGGAAAACCACGGTGGCCGTAAATCTGGCGATCGCGCTGAGCAAGCTGGGCAAACACGTCGGGCTGATGGACGCCGACGTGTATGGCCCCAATGTGCCGCTGATGATGGGCTCGTCGCAATCGCCGAAGGTGGGCCCGGGCAATTTGATTGAGCCCAACGTTACGCACGGCATCAAGACGATCTCGATCGGATACATCTCGCCGGGCGACAAGCCGA